>JBILLC010000450.1:0-2808 GCA_044376275.1 Chthoniobacteraceae bacterium
GTACCCGTGCCTCAAGCGGATTGGGCTTCTGAGCACAGTGCAGAGGATTTCAAGTTCGAATCCTACGGGTTCACTGGTGAACGAGATGCATTTACAAATGAATATGCCTGCGCTCTTTTCTCAATGGTGGCAAAAAACCGACAATGAAAGACGTTGCACCTTGATGTCGCTCGGGCTCCAAAGCGCTCTTCGGTCGCAGCCACTCTTGGGTCCCGTCAGTTCGTTGAAAAAACCTTTGCCCACCCTCCTGTTCGAGTTGTCGGTCGACGTCGTAATCGAAGGGTTGGAAACGCGCACGTTGCAATGTAGAGAATCGGGATCCTTATCCATCGCCGCCGGCAGACACAGTCTTGAATCAGTCCGTCTGAGCTAAGTATCCCGTCCCACACCAATACAAAACCAGCAGCTGTGATCTCAGCCGCTACCTCGACGTCCAGTGAAATTAACACACAGCCCTTTTTGTCTGATCTTTGGTTTGTTTTTCACCGTTTCTGCTGCATTAAGCGCAGCCGAACGTCCAAACGTCGTCGTGATCTTGTCTGATGATTACGGCTACGGAAGTGCCGGTTGTTATGGGGCGGATCCAGCGCTTGTCAAAACTCCAGCGATCGACCGCCTCGCCAAAGAAGGGCGTCGGTTCACAGACGCCAATACCACTTCATCAGTATGCTCTCCGACCCGGTATTCGCTCCTCACCGGACGCTACTGCTGGCGCACGTCGCTCAAGCACGAAGTGCTCGGAACATTCTCGCCTCTCCACATCGAGACAACCCGCCTCAATATGGCGTCCTTGTTGAAAAAGCACGGATATCGCAGCGCAGCTGTAGGCAAATGGCATCTCGGTTATGGAAAAGAGGATGAGTCACCAAAATGGCGTACGGACTACACTGCAGAACTTTCGCCCGGCCCGCTGGACATCGGATTTGACTACCATTTTGGGGTTCCCAGCAATCATGGAGACCTCACGGGTGTGTTCGTTGAAAATCGTTATGTGTATGGACTCCGGTCAGGACAGATTCCGTCCGGAATGAAAATTCCGGGACCTGACGCAGATAGCGAAGATTACAAATCAACGTACGGTCCGGAAGACACTGAGAATGGCAAAAACGCGGGACGTATTCTTGAACTCAACGCGCCACGTCGAAAAAACGAGCGTGTCATGAAAGTCCTAACCGACAAGGCAACCCAATGGCTCGAAGCTCAACCGAAAGACCAACCCTTCTTTTTGTATTTCACTCCGGTCGCTGTACACAACCCGGTCACACCGGACAAAGATCTTGCAGGTCAAAGTGCCGCGGGATCGTACGGAGACTGGATTCATGAACTCGATCGAAGCGTCGAGCGCATTCTGACAACGCTTGATAAAATTGGAGCAACGCAAAACACCCTTGTCCTTTTTGCAAGCGACAACGGGGGCGTGTTCCATCCAGAAAATGAGAGGATGAGTCAGACAACCGCGTACAAGGCGGGACTTAAGGTCAATGCCGGACTTCGCGGCGGTAAGCACGACGTGTGGGAAGGCGGTTTCAAGATTCCGTTCATCGCACGCTGGCCTGCGAAAATCCAAGCATCCACGACGGCCTCTCAAATGGTGAGTATCGCGGATATTATTGCAACCACCGCTGCAATCGTCGGAGAGCCACTTCCAAAAGTGAATGGTGGTGCCGAAGATAGTAGGAGCTTTCTTCCGGTGCTCCTGGGTGAGACCCAAGCAAAAGGTCGCGAGGACATGATCATCCACAGCGCAGATGGAAATTTTGCCATTCGTAAAGGTCCATGGAAATGGATCGAGGGAATTCCTGTGGATGAAATCAGAGACAGTGTTCGTAAATCACGAAAAGACCAGTTCCGTTCCCAGCTTTACAACACGGAGGTCGATCCCGCAGAGACATTGGACATGAGCACGCAACACCCGGAGATCGTTGCTGAGCTCAAGGACCTGCTCAGACGCTATCGTGATGGTGGTTACAGCCGCGAACTTCCCCCTGCAGATGTAATGCCGATGCGGGCACATGTGGTTAAACTTGCTGCGTTGCCGGAACCTCTTGCGATCGACGAACCATTATTGCAGCTACCTGCAAAGCCCTGGTCGGTGTCGGCCAACGAATGGACGGCGCGCGACGGGGGTGTGTGGGCAAAACCTAAATCCGGCTCTGAACAACCCGCATCACTACGCACCCCGATAAGCCTTGCAAAAGGCTCGATCGAGTGCGAGTTCAACATCAAAGGAGCGAATCGCGTTTCGTTTCGCTTTGGTGCCGGCGACGCGGGGTTTCGCCTGGTCGTTTCGCGGACGCTGGCGATCCTCACCAAAAATCCGTCAAAAGGAGAACCCGCCTCTGCCACGGAGGATATTGCCAAAAGAAACATCAAACTTGAAGCGGACGAATGGTACCCTGTCCGTTTGAGCTTCACCGGCGATGAGGTGACCATACAAGTAAATGACCAGACTTTTAAAGGGAGGCATCCGAGCCTCGGGCACACCAAAACGTCGATCGATTTCCTGGTGTTTGGAGATGGCGCAGCCTTTCGTAATGTTCACGTCACGCGATGAGACGCAATCCTTCTTGCCGGATGCTTCACGGAACGTCGCGAGACAGGCAGATTCTTGAGTGAAAGAGCTTTATCCGGAAACACGGATCATGTCGGCTTCAATACGCGTGAATGCATGGAACACCCAGGAGGAGCGCACGGAGGAATAATTCGCGAGAGTGAATTTCAGCTTTATGCATCAACACCAACTGTTTTTGTCCGATGCAAAGAGACAGCAACCAGCAACACATCGGAGATTTTATTACGCAAGACAAC
>JBILLC010000452.1:0-2799 GCA_044376275.1 Chthoniobacteraceae bacterium
CCTCGAAAACCTGACCCTCACCCAGACTCTTCTAAAGGACCAAGACATATCCGACCCAACAAAAACAAAAGCAATTTTGTTTGCGGCGCTCAACCAGCAGGGTCGCAACTACGAGGCCATCGCATTCGGACGTGACATGAAGGACTTCTGGGGCGACCGAACAAAAAGAAACAAGGACCCGAACGCAGTCTTTCAACTCGCAAAAATCCTCGAGCCGAAATTGCTCATGGTTCCGGGCACCAACGTTCTAATGAGCAGTACAGAGCTCACAGTCGGCGAATGGAAACTTTACTTGGACGGCGAAGGTCTTCCCGACTGGAAACAGCCCGTTGGATTCACCCAGTCGGATTCCCATCCGGTTGTGGAAATCAGCTGGGACGCGGCGCGCAAATTCTGCGAATGGCTTTCCAAGGGCACCGGAAGGGAATGGCGTCTTCCAACCCAGCTTGAGTGGGAAACGGCAGTGGGCAAAACCAAGTTTCCATGGGGAGACCACTGGCCCCCGAAGGCGTTTGAGGCCAATTACAGCATCACATCCAGCGGTCAAAGGGACCCCTCTGGCGTCGGTGCAGATGGCATTCGAGGAACCGCACGGGTTGGCTCGTTTAAACCGAACGCCCTGGGCTTTTACGATCTTGCCGGCAATGTCTGGGAATGGTGCCACGAACAGGCAGTCCTCCGCGGCGGTGGGTTTGCTGACGGCGATGCAGTCTTCTGTGAAACAGGTAGACGCGACGACGGACTCGTCCACAAAAATAGAAACGGATTCCGGATTGTGCAGCGCATAAAAGCCCCTGCTGCACGCCAATCCAAGCAGCCACCCGAGACCAGCAAACCTAAGTCAGCTGATTCTGAGCCAGCAGCAAACTAACCGCTGAAAGCGGTGGGCTACGGCTCGACTTTAGGCTCGATATCCGTAGCACTGATCCAGCCCGCCTTAACAGGCTCTCCCCGCATGAACCTCTCGTAAAATCCCACGTTGCCCTTCGCAGCGTGCAGGTACTTGTCGAAAATTTCTCCCTGCCCAAACATTCTTGGATCACCCTGCGCTTCGAGTTCCACGTGCAGCTGTTTTCTCAAAGCCGAGGCACGAAAATCGTTCGGTAGGTTGTTCACAAAGTCCGGGTCAGCTTTTAAATTGTAAAACTCCAGCGCCGGCCTCTTCCCAAAGCACATGATCCAAAACGGGTCGGCAATATTCTGGCGGTGTGCATCAATGAGCAGCGATTTTGTGACGCCCGCATCGCAATCCATGTACCCGGTTTCCGGATTTCCGCCCGGCCAACGCGCGGGTTCGAAATTCTCAATCAACATTGCGTCCTTGGTGATGATACCTCTCACCGGATAGCCCCAGTCGTTTGGACGGCCGACATCGGTGCGCTCACGACCAATGAGCACATGATCTCGAGCAGCGACCACTTGACCCGAGCGATCAGAGCGGAAAATCTCCATCAAGCTGTGACCAGAGGTCGGAGCCATTCCCGTTTCACTCCAGTTTAACTGCGCCACCTCGAGGATCGTCGGCGCAAGATCAACAAAGCTCACAAAGTCTTCAATCACGCGCCCAGGCTTAGTGATTCCACCCTTCCACATTGCAGCGAGCGGAACGTGGTTTGCCATCGCGTTCGCATTGCCTTTGCTCCTTGGAAAAGGCATCCCGTGATCAGCTGTAACAATCACAAGGGTGTTATCAAGCATTCCGCGTGATTCAAGTTCAGCAAGCATTCGTCCGAGGTGCCCATCGAAATACTCGGCCTCAAATGCGTAGTCTAGGAGGTCGTTTCGGACTGTTTCATTGTCCGGCCAGTATGCCGGCACATGATCAATGTCTGAGAGCTTCTTGCCACCAAGCCGAACCCCGCTTCCAAACTCATACCCTCGGTGAGGCTCGATGCTGCCGTACCAAAAACACCATGGCTTATCCGGAGTCGTATCATTGAGAAAGTCCGCGAAGTTCGCAGCGTAATCATTATCGCTGATTTCCTTTGTCGGTGGCGTTGCCTTCCGCTTGTTGTACGGAACACCTGTCATCTTTCGAGGATTTCCGTTGGAGTCGTTCGCAACTCCGGGCCCCCACCCTTTGGAGGTGTAACCAACATTCCATCCGTTCTGAGCAAGGACCTCGCCCCATCCCTTGAACTCGGTTGGAAAGTAGCAGATATGATTGGCGGCCTCCTTCAGCTCCCATGAATTACGCCCGGTCAAAATACAGGCACGAGAGGGCGCGCACTTTGCATTCGGGGTGAATGCGTTTTTAAAAAGCACCCCAGCTTTCGCAACTCTGTCAAAAGCTGGAGTTTTAATCCATGGAGTACCGTACGCGCTAGCATGCGGCCCCCAGTCATCTGCAATCGCAAATAGGATGTTGGGCCGAGCCATGGCAGAAGGGGTCACCGCTGGGAGAGTGCCCACGCTGGTCATCAGCAAAAACAAAACACGGAAATAAATCGACGGACAATTCATGGGAAGAGTGGTTAACGCCGAGACTACCGGCATCCGGGCCGGATGCGCAGTCTTTTTGCGCCATCACAGCAAACAAGCGCAGACCGCTGATTTCACCCTGCTAAACCAACCTCGCCTTGATCGTGTAGCTATGCGCGACTTCCCCGTGGCGCCTCGATTCAATTTCGTCCTTCGGAAGATACGAGCGCACGTATTCCACCTTCACCTCCCGCGGTCCCACACTCACTCGCAGATAACCAGAGCTCGGCAGCTTTTTGCCTTCAACATAACGGTCCTCGTTGTAGGCCACGTAACCATGATCGGACGGCATGGGCAGTTCTTGGTAAATCACCCCAT
>JBILLC010000453.1:0-2798 GCA_044376275.1 Chthoniobacteraceae bacterium
TTTTTTGCGAAAAACTAAGGTTTCAGGCGTGCTGCTGTTGGTGCTCTGGCGTTTATCTGGTGTTGTCAGGTCTCAAGTCCAGCCTGAGTTCAACCCGAGTTCCTGAAGGCTTGTTTCCCGTGATCTGCAGTCTCGCGCCAATGCTTGAGGCTCGATAATTCATGATGCCAAGTCCGAACCCCCCGCTGGTGCGCCGGGCTCCTAGACCAATGCCATCATCCACGATTGATATCGCAAGCTCAGATTTAGAGCTATGCACCCTAACTGCAATGGTCGCGCATTGCGAGTGCTTTACCGCGTTTCTGATGGATTCTTGCACAATCCGGTAAATGTTTGTGGAGGTCTCTCGAGGTAACAAGGGCATCTCTTTATTCATGTGAATTTCACAGCGGATCCCGGCCGAAGTGGTAAATGAGTCCGCGAGCTCTCGCAGGCCGACCTGCAGTCCACCCAAACTATCAGAAACCGGGTGCAACCCGCGAATGACCATTCGCGTCTCCTCGATACATCCATTAATGAGCTCAACAATGGGGGAGAGAGCACTTGGAATATTGTCAGAGGCACCGGCTTGAATGCTCTTCACCATCAGCGATATGCCGGTTAGCTGCTGACAGATCCCGTCATGTAAATCCTGACCGATCCGGTGTTGCTCTCGCTCGCTTATTTCAAGAAGCGCGATCTCAAGCTGCTGTCGCTTGATGAAGGATCCTCGCAGGGCGAACACGCTGATGAGCTGAAAAGCCACCGCGGTAATACTCCCGATCAGAATGCTCAAGACTGTGCGTGACGCAACGGATTCGAAGTTTGAGCCGGCATGACGAAGGTTTGAGCGCTCCACGGTTTCAATGTTCTGAGCAATCGAGCGGATTTCATCCATCAGCCGCTTGCCGATTCCGGCTATTCCAACCACCCCTTCAAGACCTGCGGATTGCCTTGCATCGATGGTGATTTTCAAGCGTTCCAAGCGGGTATTGATTCTCTCCTGTAAAGAGATGAGACCGGTTTTGACCTCTTGCGATGCGTACAGCAGCGAAAGCTCGGCAAGGTCGCGCTCAGTTTCAATTGCCGCCGTTTGATAAAGGTTAAGATACTCCGGCTTTCCCACGATCATGTACCCGCGCGCTTCACTTTCTGCACTTACGAGGTCTGTGAGCAGGTTTTGGAGCTTTGTTTGGAGTTCGTGAGAAGCTGTGACACTCCGCGCACTCGCACGGAATTCGACGATACTTTTATATGAGACTGATCCGATGATAATTAGAATCAGGATCGGAAGGGAAAGACCGATGAGGATCTGTCCTCCGCCAGCGTTCTCTAAAAGGTGTTTAAGGTTTCGCATACGATCTCGATCTCAGTGTTGGATAACTCGGGGAACATCGGAAGGCTGACAACCCTTCTTCCGAGGTCGTCTGCAGCTGCGAAAGCTCTTTCGCCACCGTACCGCCTGAACGCCGGTTGGGTATGAAGCGGCGGGTAATGAATGCCGTACCCGATGCCATGATTTTGAAGGTGAGAGATAAGTGCATCCCTCCGGTCTGACTGAAGCACATACTGGTGAAATACAAGGATCCGTGCTGGATCAGTTTGTGGAGGCAAAGTGCAGTGATGAGCGCTGGAGCCCTGGAGGAGCTTGTGGTAGGCTGAAGCATTGGCGCGACGCCGGTGATTGCGCTCCAAAAGCGAGCGCAAGCCCACCCGGAGAATGCCGGCCTGAATCTCGTCAAGTCGACTGTTTCTTCCAAGGATCTCCGCGTGATCGCGTCGCGTCCAACCGTACTGGCGCAGTGCTGCGAGTCTTGGAAGCAGTTCCGTATGCTTGGATCCGCAGAACCCTGCGTCACCGCACGCACCAAGGTTTTTCGTTGGATAAAAGCTGAATGCCGCCGCGTCTCCGATACTGCCTGCGGGCCACCATGTTTGGGTGCTCGGTTCAAGCAACATCGCCCCGTGCGCGTGAGCACAGTCCTCCACAACCCATAGGTTGAATAAGTTCGCAAGCTGGTTGATGCCCCACATGTTTTCCATTCTGCCGAAGAGATGCACACAAACAACCGCACGGGTATTCTTGGTGATTGACTGCTCCGCCATTTTGAGGTCGAGCTCGAAGTCCGATGTGATGTCTACAAGCACAGGGGTTGCACCCGAGCATAGCACACCGGCGATCGTGCCTGCAGGTGCGAAAGTCGGCAGCAGCACCTCGTCGCCCGGACCGATTCCACCAACCGTCAATGCGAGTGTGATAGCGTCCGTGCCGCTTCCGACGCCAAGGCCGGGCACTCCTGAGAAGGCAGAAAACTCGCGCTCGAAGGACTCAACTTCAGATCCCAAGGTAAAGTTGCCGTTCGCCAAAACTCGAAGGATCGTCTGCTGGACTTCAAGCTGGGCTTGTGGGGCAGCGGTCCAATGCTTATTGGACGGTATTTTAAGGCACGATTTCATGACGGCCGTCCTTCAAGCAGTCCGAACGAGTTGAGAGTCGTACGGAGCCCATCATGAAGTGAAATCTGCGGGGTCCACGCCGTTCGATTGGTAAACTTACTGATGTCGGAGACGTAGCTCCCGATGTCGATTTCCTTAAGTGGCTGCGGAAACGGTAGGAACTGTATTCGTGTAAGCGAGGGGGAAAGACTGACAAGGCTGTCTGCAATCTCCCTCAACGTTGTTGGAATTCCAGAGCCGATGTTGAAAACGTCCTTGTTGGTTTTAAGCGGATCTTCCGCTGCTTTGAGAAAAGCGTCCACCACATCTTCGACGTGTGTCATGTCACGCACGTTGCTGCCGTCTCCGAATATCGAAATCGG
>JBILLC010000090.1:0-6894 GCA_044376275.1 Chthoniobacteraceae bacterium
ATCCACCACTCCTTTTCCAGAGCCGCATTTCCAAGCCAGTCTCCCTAAAATTCATCGGCATGTCATTCACGGATCCTCCATTCCCAACACGGCGCGTGATTGCCCGAGCAATCGCGTTAAGCGCGCTTCTTTACCCGAACCCGCCGACAGCTGCCCAGGCCCCGCTCGAAATCCCGGCCAGCGCACAGCGCGCCAAGGTGGTGCAGCTGGACAAGAACCAAATTCGCGATCAACAGGCGTCCACACCTGCGTCCATGTTGGCTGATGGGTTCCACCTCTCGGTTGCTGCCCTTCACCCGCTGGTGACACACCCCATCATGGCTTGCCTCGACGACCGGGGCCGTCTTTTTGTGGGAGACGGCGTTGGAGTCAACTGGAACAAGGCGCAGCTTGAGGCGAATCCGCCAAATCGCGTTCTCATGCTTGAAGACTCCGATGGCGACGGCGCGTTTGATAGGAGCACGGTTTTCGCGGATCAACTCACGTTTCCTCAAGGAGCCTGTTGGTTTCAAAACGCTCTTTACGTCTGCTCTCCACCCGGACTTTGGCGATTCAACGACACAGACCGTGACGGCGTGGCGGACCAGCGCGAGATGCTTGTGGATGGGTTTGATTACACAGGCAATGCAGCGGACGTCCACGGCCCTTTCCTGAACCCACTCAACCAGCGTCTCTACTGGTGCCATGGACGCAAGGGACACAAAGTGACTGGAAAAGACGGCATCGTGGTCCACGAGGGACTCGCGAGCGGAATCTGGAGCTGCAACCCCGATGGAACCGATGTCCGATGGCATTCACTCGGGTGCGGAGACAATCCGGTGGAAGTGGACTTCACCCCTGAGGGCGACATCTTGGGCGTCCAGAACCTCTACCACAGCAACCCGCGCGGCGATACTTTGATGCATTACTTACTGGGCGGCGTATACGAACGGCCGGATATGCTCAAAGCCATTGAGGGTCTGCCCAGGACACTTGAACGCATGCCCGTGGTCCATAACTTCGGGCATGTCGCAGTAAGCGGTTGCGCGCTCTGGCGCTCGTATTCTGAACCGGCGGGACCATTGCAAATGCTCGTCACCCATTTCAACACCGGTCGACTCTCCAGGATGGAACTCACACGCAGCGGAGCCTCCTACCATGCAACCGAAAACGAGTTGCTCAAGCTCCAGAATCCCGACGCACACCTCACAGACGTGCTCGAGGACGCGGATGGCTCCCTGCTGGTCCTCAACACAGGCGGTTGGTTCAGGATCGGATGCCCCTCGAGCTTGATGGCCAAGCCGGATATCACCGGAGCCATTTACCGGATCAGCCGTGACAACCCCCGTCAAAATCCAACCGCAAAAACCAAACAGGCTGTACCTTCACAAAAATCAACGGCCGCGCCCGAGCCAAGCAGCCCCGGGTCCGCACTGGAATCCCTCACGCACCCAGACCCGCACCGTCGCCGCAAAGCTTGCGAATGGATCGCGCTCCACCAACACCAGTCGCCAGGCATCTCAAAGGCTCTCATCAACCTCTTGGGACAACCGCTCGACCCAGCACTCGAACACGCTGCAATGTATGCAGCCGGGGTCACAAAATGCGTCCGTCTCTCAAACTTTGAGGGAGCGAACTCGACCACGCTGCTAAGGCGGCTCCTCATCATTCAAGACCAGTTTCAATCCGATTCCGCCGCCGAAACCCGTGCATTTGAGATCGCACTCTCAAGCGTTGCCGATTCAGATGCCGAGCTTGCGAGGGCCGCGTTGGGAATCATCAACCGACACACGGAGCACGAGCGTCAAGTCACCGGTGTTTTGAACTCCTGGCTCAATGCTGAATCACTCACTGCAACAAAGCTGGCAGCGCTGCGATCCATCGCATCAGACGCGATCGCAAAGCCTGGGATGCGCGCGGTCATTGCGAAGATGCTCAACCACGCTCACCCTAAAACCAGACTGACTGGTCTTCAGGTGATCGCTTCGCAAACGACAGTGAACCCGGATCCCGAATGGATTACGCCTCTGCAAAAAGCGCTGCAGGACCCCAGTCTGGGAACATCGCCCGTGATCGATGCCATCAAGCGTGTGAAGCACCAGGATTTCGACGAGGCTCTCCAGGCGATTTGCGATAACGCGCAGCAGCCGCTTGCGCTGCGTTTAAAAACGCTGTCGGCAATAAAATCTGTGCGCTTGAGCGAGCAGGCATTTTCCCTGCTCATTCAGACCCTTTCAGAATCCTCAGCCTCAGTCTCTGCAAGACTGGAAGCCGCATCTCTGATCAAAGACACGCCCCTTTCCTCCGGGCAGATTACGATGCTTTTACCGGTGCTCTCGACCGCCGGTCCGCTCGAACTTAAAGCCTTGACCGGCATCTTTAGCAAGGTGAAGGACACCGGCGTGGCGCGGCAGGCGGCTGAGGCACTGGCGAAAAATCCCGCAATCTCGAGCCAGCAGGAAAGCGTATATCGAACTGCATTGAGCGCTCATCCCCCCGAGCTTTTTGAACTGATCCTCCTGCCGGCACTTCAAAAAGCCAACGCGCAGCACGAGGCCAAAATGTTTTCACTCGCGCCGCTCGCAGACCGACTTGCCAGCGGGATCGCGGAACGCGGACAGTCGGCGTTTGAAAGCGGCAAAGGCGCATGCGTTGCCTGCCACCGAATTGGGCAGACAGGCCGCTCCATCGGTCCGGACCTCTCAAAGATCGGCTCCATCCGGACCGGACGCGACTTGTTGGAGAGCATTATTTTTCCAAGCAACACGCTTGCACGCGACTACGAAGCACACGCGATTGAAACCAGCGATGGCACCAGCGTAACCGGCGTGGTCCGCGGGCATTCGGCTGAAGGACTGCTCGTCGTGGATGCAGCTGGACAGGAGGTGACCATTGCGCACCAAAAAATCATCTCGAACACGACGCTCAGCTCAAGCCTTATGCCCGCCGGTCTTGATACGGCATTGGGGGAGAAAGACCTCATCGACCTTGTGTCCTACCTGCAATCACTCAAATGAATGTGCGCCTTCAAAAAATTGTTGTTAAATGGCACGCCTCCGGGGCTCCGTTGAGTTCAGGCTCGCTTCACGCGGTGTTCAGGTTCAATGGGTAATCTCCTCAACGTATGCGTTTATTGATCATCGAGGATGAACCCGACCTGCTCGATAGCCTTGCGGAAGCGTTGCGCGAAGACGGGTACGCCGTGGACGAGGCCACGGACGGCGAAGACGGTCTCTCCAAGGCGCTTTATTCGAACTACGACGCGATCGTCTTGGACGTGATGCTCCCTGGGATGAGCGGATTCACGGTCTTGGAAAAACTGCGGCTTAAAAAGAAAACGCCGGTTCTGGTTCTAACAGCACGAGGCGCCACGCCGGACAGGGTGCGGGGCTTGGATGCCGGTGCCGACGATTACCTGCCTAAGCCGTATGAACTTCCCGAGCTGCTCGCCAGAATCCGCGCATTGATCAGGAGAACTGCAGGCAACGCATCCACTGTGATCCGGATTCAGGACGTCTCCATCGATATCGCGGCACACTCTGTCACAAAAGCGGGCGCCCCTGTACCCCTTACGGCGCGTGAGCTGGCACTGGTGGAGTACCTCGCGCAGCACAGAGGAAGAACCATCACGCGCGAACAGTTGTACGAACATCTTTTTGATGAGAACGACGACACCCTCTCAAACCTGCTTGATGTTCATGTGTCGCACCTCCGAAAAAAGCTTGGTCATGAATTCATCACCACGCGCCGAGGCCTTGGATATGTGATCGAATGAGAATCCCCGAGTCGCTAAGATTCCGGATACAGCTGTGGTACGGTTTTCTTCTGGCAGTCGTGCTCACGATGTTTTCGGTGATCTCCTACAAGCATCAGAAAGTGGGTGCAATCCGGAGGGTTGACGATGAACTGCGCAAACGCCTGGGCGTCGTGCAGGAAAGCATGTCCGCGCGTGACAAAAGCCTTTCAGAACCGCAACGATCCGATGCTGCTTTGGAGTTAAAGCTCCCCGCGTCCCGAACCGCGCTTTTTGATGCACAGGATCCGGCGGGTTATTTTTACATCGTGTGGGACGCAGATGGCCGGGTGCAGCACCGCTCAAGGCTGCTGCATGCAGACGTCCTGCGGCCGACTGCTCCGGACGAAGACGACCCGCGCAGCGGGGAACGGATAAACGCTTCCATCCGGGAGATTTTTTCTTTCAACAATTCCGGCGAATGCGTCTTGGTGGGGGGCTCATTGGCGCACGAACTAAGAGCGCTTCGAGAAGATGCGCAGTGGCTTGCGGCGCTCTCCAGTGCGGTGCTTCTCCTTGGAGTGGCGGTCGGTCGCAGCATCACAAATCGCGCGCTTCAGCCGCTTTCAAAAATCTCCGCCACCGCCCAAAAAATTGCCAAAGGCGCCCTTACTGAGCGAATCGAGCTTTCGGAAAAAACGAGTGAACTTGCACGGCTGGCCCAGACATTGAACGACTCGTTTTCGCAGATCGAAGACTCTTTCACCCGCCAGTACCGCTTCGCGGCTGACGCAGCCCATGAGCTAAGGACCCCAGTCGCAATTATTCTGGCACAAGCCCAACAGGTGCTGAATCGGGATCGGGAGCCGGCAGTCTATAAAAAGGCTCTTGAGACCTGCGTGACGGCTTCCCGCCGTTTGCGGAAGCTCACCAATACGCTTTTAGAATTGGCTACACACGACGCTGGCGTGGTGATCCCGAAGATGGATGCATGTGATCTTGCGGATGTGGCGCGGGAGGCTGGCGAACAGATCCGGGCATTGCTTACCGACCACGGTTTGGGGATCAGCCTCGATTTGACGAGCACGCCTTGTATCGCCGATGCGGATCAGATTATGCAGTTGGTTATAAATCTTCTTGCAAACGCGATCGACCACACGCCTCCCCTGGGCCGGATCACAATCCGCACACGGCTCCACGAGGGTGTTGCAACACTGTCCATCATCGACACCGGCGAAGGGATTTCACCTGAAAATCTCCCGCACATCTTTGACCGGTTCTACCGCGCAGATGACTCCCGCAGCCGCAAGACCGGCGGGGCAGGGCTTGGGCTGGCAATCAGCAGATCGATCGCGGAGGCGCACGGAGCGCAACTAACGGCAACAAGCACCCTTGGAAAAGGCACCACTTTCACCTTCGAAATCCCGGTGACAAACGGCGGTCAATCAGCGTCATCTGCGCAAGAAAACAGTGCCACGGCAGAAGTCCCTCCTCAAATGCAGGACTCCGCTCCGGCAGACTCGAACACGTAAAGCGTCGATTCACGTACTTTATCGTTACAGAGCTCACTCACTCAAGCGGCGCGCAATCCGGAACCCGCCCGTCTCAACGAACACATCCCCCCTGAAACCCACCCGCGTGGCAACTCCACAGCTGTCCGGTGAACCCGAGAAACAACCGCCCCTGATCAACCGCCTTTCACCGCTATCCGGCCCACGCGGATCGGCGTTGAAGGTGGAGAGATCGGCTGTGTACAAGTCCCAAACCCACTCCCAAAGGTTCCCCGCCATCTCATAAAGGCCAAATCCATTTGGAGGGTAGGATTTGACCGGCTTCGGAGTCAGGTTGTTAAAGCTGTGATTCGCTTCATTCGAGGGCAGCTTGTTGCCGTTCGGATAAGTCTTTCCGACCAGCCCCCCGCGTGCCGCCTTTTCCCACTCCGCTTCCGTGGGGAGCCGGTATCCGTCAGCCGTCCAATCAACCATCGCATTCGTTAAATCCAGATTGCCCACCCGGTAAACATCCATCACTCCGCGCCCCGCACCGACGTAATAACAAGGCCTGAAGCCCGCCCGCTCGCTTTTAGCGTTGCACCAGCGCACGGCGTCGTACCAGGTGACCTCAGCAACCGGGTGAGAATCCTTTTTCGCGCTCCCCTTGGAACCGAAAACATACCCAAACTCTCCCGACCACTGAACCACTGCACTCCATTCCGCAAATGTGACCTCGGTGCTATCCATCCAGAAGTCCGAAACATGCACCGGATGAACCGCGTTGTTCACCTCCATGCGCGAGCCCATTTCAAAAGTCCCACCCTCGATCCGTACAAATTTTTCCTCAAACCAAGCCAGCTCCTGGGCTCGGGTGAGCGTGACAGACTGTGCCAGTCTGGAGCGAAACTCCTGTTCTGTTTTTCTCTGCTCGGCCTCCAATCTCCTCGCGGCCTCAATCTTGTCCCGCTCCTCTTTCTCCTGCGCCTCACGCGCAAGAGACTGTGAGCGCTCCGCCTCCATCGCCGCTTTAGACGCCAGCTCTAATTGTTCGCGCTCCTGCTTCAACGAATAAAGCCCGAATGCGGCGCCGCCCCCAATGCATAAGAAAGCCAGTTTAAGCCCCAGTGACCCTTTCGAGGACGGCTCCGCCGCTGCAGCCGTATCGGCGAATACCGGGCGCTGTTCGTTGGGAACCGCACCGACACGCGCGGCGATTTGAAAATACTGCATCTGCAGAATTTTTTGCAAATGGGCAGCACTGCGGCTCAACTGCTTGGAGGGGCGCTGGCCGGCATTGGCCTGAAAGCTGCGATTGGTGTCGTCTTTAGGTTTTGACATGGAACAGTGAGCAACGATGTGCCGGGAAAATGCGTCGCAGGGAAAACTGATCGAGACGCCTCAATGAATTTCGTCGGGATCAACCCCCAGACCACGCGCCACAAGAGCCGCAACCTCTTCCGGAACGGCTCCCTCCGCCTTCGCGTGCGCGGGCTCTTTTTGGCCGTCCTCAAAAAGCAGCGCCTCCATCCGCACTGACGAGGGTCCAACCTTGGTACGCACGCCCACTGGCAAGGTGCAATCCCCCGACAACAGGCGTTGCAGTTCGCGCTCCGCGCGGATAGCAGTCCAAGTCGGCTCATGAGTGATGGCCCGCAGGGTCTCACGCACTGGCGCACGCTCCGTTTCACA
>JBILLC010000435.1:0-2853 GCA_044376275.1 Chthoniobacteraceae bacterium
GCCCGATCGCAGGGAACATGCGGTCCTCGAGGGAGGCGACGTAGAACCGCGTTGACTCAAACTCGAGTTGCCCGTCGAGAAGCGAGAACCCCAGCCGATCAAGGCCCGCCTGCGCGAGCAAGATCCCGCTGAACGCACCCTGCTGGCTAAGCTTTCGAAGACGGGTCTGCACGTTGCCACGCCACTCGCTGACTCTCAAATCGGGTCGAAGCCAATTCAACTGCCGCGCACGTCTCACGCTACTTGTTCCGACCGACGAACCGTGCGGCAACCCGTCCAAGCCCCCCGGATACTTCGAAATGAGCATGTCCGCCGTAGCCGCACGCTCTAAAACCCCGCCAAGCACCAGTCCCTCAGGCATGTTTCCCGGGAGGTCCTTCAAGCTGTGCACCGCCACTTCAATCCTCCGCTCAAAAAGCGCGTCCTCGAGTTCCTTGGTAAAAAGCCCCTTTCCTCCCGAAGGCTGACGAAGCAGTTCGAGGTCCAGCTTCCTGTCCCCCTGGGTGATGAAAGTTTCCATCGAAACCAACAAAGACGGAAATGCGCGTTTGAGCGCTGTCTTTGTGAGTTCGGTTTGGGCAAGCGCTAGAGCCGATCCGCGCGTTCCAAGAATCAAGCTGTTCAACATAAAAAATGCTTTCTCTAAAATGCGCGCAATCCCGACCCACTAGACGCGCTGCGGCGCGGTCCCACCCGGGGCGGAAGCCCCGCCGTTGTTGCGAGCGGACACTCCAGTGCCCGAATTCCCGATGGGATGCGGTTTTGCGAACCATTCGGTAAATTCCCCCACATGCCGCTCGATGAGTTTCTGACAAATCCCCAATTCCTGGCGGCGCTCCTCCATGGATTGCGAAGCGATCGACTGCAGCGAATCAATGTCGTAAAGGTACACACCCTCCAGCTCGTTCACCGCCGGTTCAATGTCACGCGGCACTGCAAGATCAATGCAGAACAAGGGCCGATGCCGGCGCCTGGACATGATGGGAGCGAGTTTCTCGCGGGTAAGCACGTGGTGCGGCGCCGCGGTCGATCCAATGAGGATATCGACATCGCCGAACTGGCCTGTCCATTCGTCAAAATGCAGGGCACTGCCGCCCATTTTTTCGGCAAGCGCAACCGCCCTTTCATGGGAACGGTTTGCCACAAAAAGCGTTTTCACGCCACGGGCCTGGAGAGCGCCCGCGGTGAGTTCGCTGGTCTCGCCCGCGCCCAGAATCATCACTCGACACGACGCAAGTTTGCCAAAAATTTTCTCAGCCAACTCAACCGCCACCGAGCCCACTGAAACGCTGCCGCGAGTGATGTTGGTTTGGGTGCGCACCTCCTTGGCGACGTTGAAGGCGCGCTGAAAAAGTTTGTTAAGATGCCTGGAAGTCGCCCGCGCATCCTGCGCGGCCTGATAGGCTTTCTTCACCTGACCAAGGATCTCCGTTTCGCCAAGCACCATCGATTCGAGGCCGGAAACCACGCGGAATAAATGTCGGACCCCGTCGTCCGCAGAGCGCTCAAAAAAGCCGGCCCCCTCGATGTCAAAACCGCGTTCGCGAAGAAAGCGGCGCAACAACTCACCGCCCCTGCCCGGCTCGTGCGCCACCGCATAAAACTCGACCCGATTGCAGGTCGAAACCACCACGCCCTCGCTTAGCCCCGGGTATGAGGCCAACTCACGGGCAAGCTCACCGGCTCTGGCTTCCGCGATGGCGAAGCGCTCCCGGATCTCCACGGGCGCTGTGTGATGACTCAAGCCGAGACAAAGGATCTCCATAATATCAACCCTTTGAAACAATCTGCACGGTCCACACCGTGAGCAGCAGCACCGCAAACGCACCAATCGCCAGCCACGAAGCCCGGCTCGGAGCGATTCGCCTGACCCCAAGCGCAATGCACAGGAAAGCGTAGAGCAGCCAGATGGAAATCGATACAACCCTCAGCAAACTGACATGCGCCATCCCCTGCTTCAACCCGCTCAAAAGCCCGGCAGTCAAAAGCGCGAACCCAAAATAAAGGAGACGCCGGTTCGCGGTCGCCAGATCGTGGATGGGCGGCAGGTGAAAGAAAAAAGAGTGCAGCTTGTGCGTTTTAAGCTGCCGCTCCTGAACCAGCAGCATGACCCCGGCGATTCCCGCCAAAGCAAAAGCGCCGTACGCAACCACGGAAACCGCCGCGTGGAATTCGAGCCAAGGATTCACCGGGGTCAGTCCTTTTTCCAACACCGGCATCGGCATCAGAAGGGCCGACGCCTGCAATAAAAAAACCAAGGGAGAAGTGAGGGCCCCAAGCAAGGACAACCGGTAAGTTGCGCCAGTAGCCATATAAATCAGCGCCACCGACCAGCCCAGAAACACAAGTACGTCGAAAAGCGTGGTCAACGGGCAACGCCCGGCCGCCTGGCCCCTCTGGTAAAGCCATAATGTCTGAAGCAGGAAGCCGCCGAAAGTGGCGAAGAAATTCAAAAGCGACCGGCGGTACACACGCGCCCCCAGGGCATGCATGGTGTGTGCAAAGCCAAGTAAAAAGCAGGCAGTTGAGGCAACCAGTGCGGTCCGATCCATTGTGGGGTTGAGGGGGCGGGACATTAAATGCTCCCAAGCCAAATGCCAACGCCCGATTACGCCTTCTGCCCTGAAGATTGCGCCCAGAGAGCAGAGCTTTCTGAGGCCGATTTGGAAAATTGCGCATTCCTGCCACCAGTAATCCCCTGTCTTTTCGATGCTGCTCCAAAACGGGGCCGTTTCTGTTGGGTCAATATTTCATCGCTTGCAAACCACTCGCGGGAAATAGATCAATCCCACCGCACATTCTGCTGGTTCGCCTCGCTGGGTTTCCAGAAGCGTTCCCACGCCGGTGACCTTT
>JBILLC010000455.1:0-2787 GCA_044376275.1 Chthoniobacteraceae bacterium
GTCGGGAGTTTGGCTTCACCCGATTCACCGGCAAGCAGCAGTTTTGCGAAAGTTGCCGCTCACAAGGCGCAAAGTTTTGATGAACAGATCGCGTTGAAACTTGAGCGGCCGCTTTTGCCTGAGGAACTCCGGTACGCGAGAAATGTGGAGGCCTTGTATCAATCCCATGCTCAATCCAAAAGCCTTACCGCGGAGGCTTTGATGCGTTTGCTCGGGCCAAAACAGCTGGGTCACTGGGAGTTGGTGGAGCTTTGGCCAGCACCCCCGAGCAGCGCATGGGAGGCTTGGCTTTATCTCGCCTGTTTCCTTCAGCGCAGGGGTTTTCCAGTGCCCAAATTTCTCGCGGAAATCACCAGTGCAAGTGAACTGGACCAGATCCGTGGTGACTGGACTAAGCGACAGTCGCTGCGGTGCTGGGACGAAAACCTGGATCGGATGCTCCAAGACCTCGAGAACGAGCATCACCGTATGGAGGTATCCATCCGGATGATGCTGTGCGCCCAGGGTGCGAGGCTGCAGCGCATGTCCTCTCAGGAGATTTGGGAGGATTTCAATGAGAAGGATTTCTCCGATTTTCAGAATGCGTTTCTCGAGGGGCGTGTCGGTTGTTCGGCCGGTGAGCGGGCCTTGGCTGAGAGCTTTCTCGCGACCGGTACAATGCGTAACGAGGTGGGTTTTTCGCGTGAGGAATCCCGCGAGCGTTTGATCCGCATGCTGCTAAACCCTGCGATCAGTCACCACATTGTCTCGGCGGAGGAAATGCCTTTCTACAATGTGGACGCGCCCTTGGTGTGGAGGCTTTCCCGCGAGCAGGAGGCGGGTGTGGACGGGGATTATTTGTTGGAATTGGTGAAGGCGGACGGTTCCAAGCCGGAAAAGCCCATGCTGCACTGCGGGGGTAATTTGAACGTCTATGTAACCTCGGGCACGGTCTACAAGACCCCGCCTTTGCTGCGTATGGATCCCTGTGAGCCTCTCAGGATTCCGCCGCTTGGTTTGCAGTCCGAAAAGGCCGTCCGGCTTTTGGCGGGACTCGGGCTTGCGCTGCCCAACGAAATCGAGAGGCGCATCGTGCGAGTACAGCCCTCCGTTTCGGTGCGGTGTTGGCTTGAAATCAAAGGTCTGGAGGAGCGTATTTGCCTCGGGATCTCGGCCAACATGGGCGAGTACGGGGAAAGATCCTACACGGGTCGTGGTTGGGAGAGTTTTGAGGCGCCTTCGGACGAGGAGTCGGTGATCGTCACCACGGACACCCGGGTCATGCGCAAGATTCCCAGTCTTTTAAGCAGCTTGGGGGTAAGGGATTACCGAGATTCATCCGATTGCTGGGTGCGCGTGATCGGGAAACGTTTTCCAGAGGAGTTCACCGCCTGGATTGAGGAGGTGCCGCCTGAAATCGAGCTTCTGCTCGAGGGGGACCTGGATAGTTTGCGCTCCGAGGCCGTAAAAGGGACTTTGCAGTTGAGCGTGGAGGAAAACACGCCCGATTGGTTCGATGTGCGTGTGGCGCTTTCCGTCAGTGACACCCATCTCACCAACGAGGAGATCCAGATGCTCATGGAGGCGCGCGGCAAATTCGTGCGATTGACTGGGAAAGGTTGGCGCCGGCTGGACTTTGAATTTGATGGGGACGACGAGGAGATGCTCAAGGATCTTGGGATCAACTCCGTTGACTTCGATGGGCCGCCGCAACGTTACCACGTACTGCAGTTGGCGCACTCTAGCGCGAGCCGACTTCTGGAGCGGGAAGCGCGGGCAGCTGTATTCAAAAGGGCTGGGGAATTGCAGGTGTCTGTGCAGCCGCCCATCCCTAGCGTGGTGAACGCTCAGATGCGCCCCTACCAGGTCGAGGGATTTCATTTCCTGTGTTATTTGAGCACCAACCGGTTCGGTGGAATCTTGGCGGATGACATGGGCTTGGGTAAGACCCTCCAAACCCTCACATGGATCCAGTGGCTGCGGGAACGTGAAGATTTTGATGGGAAATGCACGCTGGTGGTCTGTCCAAAGTCGGTGGTCCAGAACTGGGTGCGTGAGGCTGAACGTTTCGTGACGGGACTCAGGGCAGTCGCGTGGAAAGGTGGGGACATGCCCAGCCTCAAAAAGTGCATCGCCCAGTCCGATCTTTTGGTCGTGAACTATGCGCAGTTGCGAATCCTCGTGAATTTACTCACCGCGGTTTCTTGGCATGCGATTGTTTTGGACGAGGCCCAGTACATCAAGAACCCCGCATCCCAGACTGCGGTGTCGGCTTGTGCGCTTGCGGGCAACTATCGGTTGGCGCTCAGTGGTACGCCGATCGAGAACCGGTTGATGGACTTGTGGAGTATCATGCAGTTCGCGATGCCGGGACTTCTCGGGTTGCGCTCTCATTTTCAAAAATCTTTCGACTCCAGGACCGACGGATTTGCTCGTCAGCGTCTTTCCGCGCGGGTCCGTCCGTTTATTCTTCGCCGTAGCAAGGGCGAGGTGGCCAAGGATCTTCCCGAGCGCATCGAGGAGGATCTGTTGGTGGAAATGGAGGGGTCGCAGGAATTGTTGTACCGTGCGGAGCTCAAACGCGCCCGCCAGGCCATTCTCAAGATTGAAACAAGCAAGGAGCTCGATAAGCAGCGCTTCAACGTGCTCACTTCGCTTCTGCGGCTCCGGCAGATCTGCTGTCACCCTGGCTTGGTGAGCGAAGATCATGGGCATTCGGACAGCGCAAAACTTGATGCGCTCACCGACTTGCTCGAGCCTCTGATGGAGGAGGGGCACAAGGTCCTCGTGTTCTCCCAATTTGTGGAA
>JBILLC010000456.1:0-2782 GCA_044376275.1 Chthoniobacteraceae bacterium
CTCCGGTCCGTTCCGGCTCAATTGACTGCAAGTGCGACGCTACTGGCAGGACTCGCAGGTGCCGCCGGTGCGCATTGCCTCCAGAGAGCACGCAGCAGCTTTATCAGGATCAACCTCCTTCGCGGGCCGTTTGTCTCGGTTCGCGCTATCCAGGGTGCTCTTGTTGAGCGTGCGTAAATAGTATGTGGTTTTGAGGCCGCGCTCCCATGCTTCACGGTACATGAAGCTCGCAGCACGAGCATCTGGTTCCGCAAGCCACAAGTTGGTGCTCTGCGCTTGGTCTATCCACTTTTGACGCACGGCGGCGCACTGTAATATCCAGGTTGGCTCGATCTCAAACGCCGTCTTATAGAGGCGTTTGAGGTCGTCAGGCACACGATCAATCAGTTGAACGGAGCCGTCGAAGTATTTGAGCTCCGCCAGCATGTCATCGTCCCAGAGCCCCATGGTTTGAAGATCACGGATGAGGATGTCATTCGTTCTCACGAATTCCCCCGAGAGATTCGATTTTGTGTGAATGTGTTTGTAGCTCGGTTCGATACATGGCGTGCAGCCGAGGATGTTGGAAATCGTTGCAGTGGGGGCGATCGCGAGGCAGTTGGAATTGCGCATGCCGTGCTTTTTGATGACGGTACGAAGACCCTCCCAATCAAGACGCTGTTTTCGGTCAGTGAGCACTGGAACGCCGCGTTCTTGCTCGAGAAGCTCCAGAGTATCCAGCGGGAGAAGCCCGCGGTCCCACTTCGAACCCTTGAAGGTCTGGTAGGTGCCGCGCTCGGCCGCGAGATTCGCCGACGCAGTATAAGCGTAAAACGCGATAGCCTCCATTGCTTCGTCGTTAAAATCCACTGCCTCGAGTGTGTCAAACGGGATGCGTTTGAGATATAGAGCATCCTGCATGCCCATCACACCGAGTCCAACGGGACGGTGACGCATGTTTGAAACTTCCGCGGCTGGTACCGGGTAGAAGTTCAGGTCAATGACATTGTCGAGCATGCGCATGAGCATCTCGACCGTGTTGCGCAGCTTTGAATGATCGAGAGCAAAATCTGCAGTCAAATGTTCGGCAATATTGACCGACGCCAAGTTGCACACAGCAACTTCATCCGTGGATGTATTCAGCGTGATTTCGGTGCAAAGATTGGAGTTATGAATCACGCCCGCATGGTCCTGGGGCGAGCGCACATTGCAGGGGTCCTTGAATGTCAGCCAGGGGTGCCCTGTTTCAAACAGGGTTTCGAGCATGCGTTTCCAGAGTTGTAGCACACGGATTTTGCGCGAAAAAATCTTACCGTCCTCTGCCAAGCGCTCGTATTCAAGATAGCGCTTTTCAAACGCTGCGCCGTGCAACTCTGGAAGGTCCTTCACTTCGTTGGATCGGAACAGGCTCCATGTCGCGTCTTTTGGCAGACGGCCGTCGGAAATGTCCTTGAGCCGTTTCATGAACAAATCAGGAATCCACTGCGCGGTGTTCATGTTGTGGGTTCGCCTCCGGTCGTCGCCGGTTTCTTTGCGCAGATCGAGGAAATCCTCGATGTCCATGTGCCACAATTCGAGATAACTGCACAGAGCGCCAGGCCGTTTCCCTCCCTGGTTTACGGCGATCGCGATGTCATTGGAAACTTTCAGGAAGGGAACCACTCCGCTTGATTCCCCGTTGGTGCCGTGAATGTGGGCGCCAGTTCCGCGAACCGCAGTCCAAGAGCAGCCAAGGCCGCCAGCCCACTTTGAAAGGTGTGCGAAACGGTTCCATGTCTCGGTGATGTCCTCGATCGAGTCTCCGCAGTATAATAAATAACAGCTTGAGAGTTGTGATTTCAGCGTGCCTGAGTTGAACAAGGTAGGTGTGGATGAACAGCCACGGCGTGTTTTATAAAGAGTGTAAAAGTTGATGGCACAACCTTCCTTATCCGTTTCATTGAGAGCTAATCCCATGGCGACCCGCATCCAGAAGATCTGAGGTGCCTCCATCCTGACTTTCTTGTTGCTGTCGTTCCGTGTGTGGATGAGATAGCGGTCGTACAATGTCTGGATGCCCAGAAAATCAAACTGGAGGTCGGCAAACGGATCGAGCGCGTCACTTAAACGGCGCAAATCCATTTCACCCATCCGAGGGTCAAGCCTGCGCAGCTCGATCGCGCGCGGGACATAGGCCATGAAGGCTCGGCGATGCGCTTCTTTGAGCGCCTGCGGGCCATCGGCCACCCTCCATTGTAGCGTCTCTTCGTATATGTAGGTTAGCAGGATGCGGCCGGCGACAAAACGCGAATCGGCGTCGAGTTCAAGTAGGCTCTTCGCGTTAAGAATAATGGTTTCGCGGCGCTCGTCTTCCGTGAGCGACATCGATGTGGAACGTAACAAACGGCTCACCAATTCTCCATCGGTGATGTTCAGCTTGAGGCCGATCAACGAAAAAGAAACGCGCGCCCTAATGTCGTTGAGCTGTTCCCGAGTGGCTAACTCGAGTTGCTCCGTCTCACCGGTGTACGCCTGCTGATTGGTCAGCTCACGCAAGGCTGCCCTCTTCGCGCGATACTTTCCGTACGATAGAGCAACGCGGTGGTGGCCAAGTTCGAGGAGGATCTCCTCCACCATGTCCTGCAGCTGTTCAATGTGGACAAAGAGAGGGCGCTCCTTGCGCACACGGAACTCAATTTCCGCACGAACCTGTCTGCCGATCGCCTCGTCGGCTTGAATGGAAGCGCAGGCCGCCGCTACAGCGCGTTCGATTTTGTGGCCCAGCCATGGCACAATATGCGGTTTCTGCTGAAGAGACTGGGGT
>JBILLC010000457.1:0-2779 GCA_044376275.1 Chthoniobacteraceae bacterium
CGAGAGCGCCAGGTTTTCACCAAGCGAGAGCGCGAAGGGGCGGCGTTTATACGGTCTCTCCCAACCTCTGGCAAGGGGAGTTTAAATTTTTTCGTTCCTTTGTTCTGATATTTCTTCCTCCAATCTGCGTCAAAAGCCCATCTCGATTCGGCTTCAGAAAGTATTTCTGTTTTTCGCAAAATGCTTCGCATGAGCGGTTAATCAGCCAGTTCATAAAGGCCGTTCAGACAGACCGCTCACTGAGCTTCCGCCCTTCGGCACGAGCAGAAAAATGCGTAAATTTCTCCGATACTCCGGGCCGGAACGCCAAGGCAAACGGCAATCATTTCGCGCTGCACCCTGCGCGTCGCATCTCCGTCAAACGCAAGTGCAAATGAACGCAAACCAATCATGATGAGTATTTTCAGTTTCAATGGTGTAGCCTTTCAGATCAAATAGCGATTTTTTAAAAACCATAACAAACTGATTCGCAATTGTTTAAAATACTTAATTTGCCACAAATATCTTTATTTCAGATTTTTTTGCAAATATTCTAGCTTTTGAAACAATCACATGACTCGACTAGGTCACTCACCATCAACGCATTGCATCCATTCAGCCTTCAGCCTGGAGAAAGACTCAGTAGAGGAGTTCGCGACAGGGCAAGGCTCCAATTTTGCGCTGTACGTTGAACAGAGCGCTCATAAGATTAAAGGCCGTTCTTCCGCGCGGGCACCCGCCGACTTTCACGAAATTATCCAGCTAACGTTCCCCGTTCACGCGCAGTCTAGATTTAGGCATCGCACGACAGGCTCCGATCCTTCCCCGACATTACGACAGAATCAGTAACTCACAAACTCCGTCATAGGACAAATCAACGTTCAACCCAATATCCCCGACATTATGAACAACTACAATCCAACCGGATGCTCATTCGGTCCCGACAGCTCGCCGCTCATGCATCCCGAGGCAATGGGACCCCTCTCTCGTCGAGATTTTCTGATTCGAAACGGGCTTGGGCTTGGCGGACTGAGCCTCGCCGCCATATATGGCATCAATCCATTCGATGTCACCGGCGCTCATGCGGCCAGCCCCTTGGTTCCAAAGCAACCGCACTTCAAGACCAAAGCCAAAGCGATCATCCAAATTTTCGCAGGGGGCGCACCGTCGACTGTCGATACATGGGACCCAAAGCCCGAATTGACAAAAGCCAATGGCCAAAAAATCCCCGGCTATGAGGGCAAGGCACTCGGTTCGCCTTTCAAATTCACGAAAACCGGCAAGTCCGGAGTCGAAGTCTCCGAGATCTTCCCAGAGATCGGCAAGCACATTGATGACATCGCGGTGATTCGTTCGTTGTTTGCGGAAATTCCCGATCACGAAATCGCTACCAAAATGTTGATGACTGGGGCGGCTCAATTGCCACGCCCGAGCTTGGGATCATGGCTCGTTTACGGTCTGGGCACAGAGAATCAAAACATGCCCGGATTCATCACTCTCGGGGGCCGCTCGTCAGCCCGTCAGTGCGCTTTCCTTCCCGGCATTTATCAGGGCTGCAACGTCGATTACGATCCATCGAAGCCGCTGTCATCGATTCTTGCGAACATCAACAGCGAGTTTAGCAGCCTCGACCGGCAGCGCCGCCAGTTGGATCTTGCCGCGCAATTCAACAAAATTCACGCGGCTCAGCTTCAGAGGGACGCTCAACTCGAGGCCCGCATCGAGGCATTCGAAATCGCGTTCAAGATGCAGACCGAGGCAACGGATGCCTTCGATATCAGCAAAGAGCCTGAGAAAATTCGCGAAATGTACGGAATTGGTGCAACCACGATGGGAAGAAACAATCGAAATGGGAGCAAGCTCTTGGTTGCGCGTCGCCTGATTCAGCGCGGGGTGCGATTTGTGCAGGTGGCATCCGATGGGAATTGGGACACGCATGATGATATTGCCAATACAGTGAGGGCCGCTGCCACGGCAATCGACGGCCCAGCCGGCGCGCTTCTTCAGGATTTGAAACAGCAAGGGCTCCTAGATTCAACCTTGGTCATCTGGGGCGGAGAGTTCGGGCGGACGGTTACCGCCGGCGGTGCCGCAGGCGCACCGGGTCGCGATCACAACGGCAGGGCAATGGTCTCATGGATGGCGGGAGGCGGGGTCAAAGGCGGCACCACCTACGGCGAAACAGATCCGTTTGGCGGCCGAGCAGAGAAAGACAAGATGCATATCCACGATCTGCACGCCACGATTCTGCACCTGATGGGATTTGATCACACCAAGTTGACTTACACCTACAATGGACGCCCGTTCCGCCTGACGGACAACTTTGGTAACGTGGCAAAAGAACTAATTGCCTAGTCTTCCATTCTGTTTTCCATTCTGATCTGACACCCGCCCAGACCAACGTTTTGGTTTGGGCGTGAGAAGTTTGCATTCAAGCATTACCCTTCCTGAAAGATGAAACGACATCAAATCGTACTTGGTTTAGGCTTCGCACTGGCCCTCGGCCAGGTGTCAGTGAGCTCTGCAGCAGTCTCGCAACAGATTTCGTCTGAACACCTGCAATTTTTCGAAAACAAGATTCGGCCTATCCTAGCGACCCATTGTCTGGAATGCCATTCGGCGGATAAGGGTAAGATCAAAGGCGGATTAAATTTGGACTCGAAACCGGACTGGATCAAAGGCGGTGAATCCGGTGCGCTGATTAAAGAGGGGGATGTGAAAGGAAGCACGCTGATCAAGGCAGGAACTTGGGAAGATGACCTGCAAATGCCTCCCAAGAAAAAACTTACAGACGACCAAA
>JBILLC010000041.1:0-9263 GCA_044376275.1 Chthoniobacteraceae bacterium
AATCCGCAGCACTGGGGCGCAGACGCCGCAGACTCGGGCATGGTCTTAAAAAACTCGCTCCGCCCCCTCGAACCGCTTCGCAACAAGCTTCTGGTTTTCAAAGGTCTTTGGAACCCGACCACGATCGAAGGCCCCGGCGGACATTTCCCAAAGATGAACGTGCTCGCGGGACTCAAGGTCAAGCAGACCACCACAGACGTCCAAGTCGGTGTGACAATGGACCAGATTGTTTCCCGCGAAATCGGGCGCGCCACGCCCGTGCAAAGCCTGGTGATCGGCACGGAGGGCCCCGGATACAGCACCGACAGCGGTTACACTTCGCTCTACTCCGCATACATCTCGTGGGCGTCCGCCACCATGCCTGCTCCAAAGGAAATCTACCCCCAGCAGGCGTTTGACCAACTCTTTGATGATGGAAGCAAGCGCCGCAGAGACAAAAGCATCATGGACCTTGTTTCGGCGGACGCCCGGGGGCTCTCAAAGCATTTGAGCCGCAGGGATAACCTGAAAATGCAGGAATACCTCAATTCCATCGATGAACTCGAAAAGCGCATCCAGCGGGCGGACGCGTTCAGCCAGAAGGAAACCGCGGGAACCGGCTGGCAACCGACGGTGAAGGAACCCACTTTCCCACGCCCGGCGTCGGGCATTCCGGCGAACCCGGGAGAGCATATGAGCATCATGCTCGACATTCTCGTGCTGGCTTTCCAAATGGACCGGACCCGAGTGGTTTCGCTGATGCTCAACAATGATTTGTCGGGCATGAACTTTGGCTACCTCGGAGACATCCGCGGGGGGTTGCACGAACTCTCGCACCATGCAAACGACGCGACCAGGCTTGCGATGTATCAAAAGGCGAACGAATACCACATGCAGCTCTGGAGCGCCGCCCTCGCAAAAATGGATGCAACCAACGAAGGCGAACGCACGCTGCTTGATAACAGCATGGTGCTTTTCCTCTCGAGCCTGATGGATGGCAATGCACATGACTCCAAACAACTCCCCGTCCTGTTGGCCGGGGGCGGCGGCGGCTCCATTAAAGGCGGCCGGCTCTTGGACTACAGCAACGATCCCAACCGAAAACTTTGCCGCCTCCACCTCGCGCTCATGGATCGCATGGGGGTCAAAATGAACCGTTTCGGCGACGCAGACACTGCTCTCAGCGACTTGTCCTGATAAATTGGGGCAAACCAGATCCTTCCCGTCGCGCTCAAAAACTTGCGCAACTAACCCGCTTTCCACTTCATCCAATCACTCGCGTCTCCCGCAGGATCCCAAGTATCGCGCGCTTTTCCGCGGCGGGCAAATACTTGAATTCATCCGGCCCATTTTCCTCGAGAGCGTGTTGAAGCGCCCGCAACACAAATCCCTTCATCACGGGTTGAAGCGCCTCAAAGCCAGGGGTGTGGATCATGTAGCTGCAGCGATATCGGAACATACGCTCCTTTAGCTCCAGATCACGCAGCGACGCCTTGGAAGTTCCTGTCACTCGCCTCGCCAAAAAGTCGCGCACAAACGACGGATCCGGCATGATACCGCCCACGGGTAACGCCGCCTCATTTTGAAACAGGATGTAACGCACCAGATCCCATGCGATCGATTCAAGTGCTGAACAGTCCTCAGGCCGCACATTTCCACCGCCCGCTAATAAAGCGTCCCGCGTCCGGTAGAGCGCAAGCGTCACCAGGTTATGAAACCCGAGTTGATGTTCGTGGATTAAATGCGTGAACAAATCACTTGTCCGCGCTGGATACCGATCCCAGCTGAAACGCGATCCGGGCGGATTTGCGAGGCAAGTGTAAGAGCCCTCGTAGGCCTCACCCATCAAGTTCCCGAGATGCTGCCCTTGCGCATGCAAGCCTGTGACATGCCATCCGCCCAGACGTTCCCTCAGTGGAATCGTGTGTCCGACCAGCTCCCGGCGAAATCCATCGAGGCTCGCGCCCGTCTTGGTGGGGATCACGGACTCGGCCACCAACCCGGGAAGCTGCCATGAGGTGCGACCACCGTGGCAGTTCATGCAGCGCTCCGAGCGCACAGCGTCCAAACGCGCACCACCAACGGCGTTCACCAGATAAAAGACGGGCCCAAGCTCAGGGTCAATCGACGCAATCTCCATCCGGCCGCCGGGTACGAATCCGACGTAACTCTCCTCATTGAAATACAACGCACGCGGATTTGCCGGATTAATGATGCCACTCTGCAAACTTGTCGCCGAATAAACAAGGAGCTGTGAGCTCACTGGGATCTGGAGGGCAGCAAGGACGCCGAGTAAACGCTCCTTTTCGTCTGCGGCAACACGCGCAGCTCCGTCCAACTTTGAAGCAGCCACCAAGCGGGCAAACGCGTCCTTCGGCTCTCGTGAATAGTAATGATGCGGCGCATCCTGAAACCGACGCACCTCCAAGCTATTCCCAGAACCAGCCTCTGCTCCAGCGCCACGGCATAAGCCAGCACTGAGCCCCACAAGCATCCACCCCAGAACCTCCCGAAATGAACAAGTCGAGCGTCTTGCGCCCGAGGCAGTGAAAGCTTTGCGCTCGTCTGCCATGAAGTCGATTGCTAGGACCCCGAACGGTTCTCCTTGCCCGAAACGCGGGTTAATTCACAACGGTTCGCCGAAGCGATAAACAACTCAGCGACTCGGCGACGCAACCGCCAGCCCCGCGCCATGATCCAGAGCGCTAGAAACGCGTAGGCCGCCCACAAAAACACATCTGTCCGGTCCAGAAAAATCCTCCGGTAGGCAAGGATCCCGAGCGCAATCGAGTTGATCAGCACCGTCGTGACGACCGGTTTGCACGTGAGATCCACGCGGGTCAAGCACTTGGGGCCCCCATGATACTCCGTCACGGTTGCAGCCTGAATGCTCCAGAACCTGTTTCCGTAAACCTGCAGGTCCCAGTTTTTCCATCCCGTATCGGCCGAATAGCGCCAGCCTTCACGCTCCAGGAGCGCGAAAACCTCCGACAGCAAACGCTCGCGCCCCTGCCCGGTTTCGTTCCAGAAATTCAAACGCCGACTGCCCCCGCGCTTGTTGGCGCGAGTGACTCCCTCTTCCCTGAGGGAAATCACCTCGGGCGGCGTGTGCTTGTATTTCATCCAAGTGAAGTACCTCGCCCAGCCCCTCGCGAGCGGTTGAGCCAGCGCGAGAAAACCCACAAGTAAACGGGCACGAACCGTGTCAAAGCCCAGTTCGATCCGCGAGTGAATCATGTGAGAAAGAGCCACAAGAAATGTCGCGCCGAACATCACAAGTGGCACCATGCGCATCTTTTCCAACGGTACGCCAAGGATACCCATGAACACCGTCAAAACCACCCACTCGATGCTGCTCACATACGCAGCCACCTCCGATTGCGGGGTCGGGTAAATTGACTGGAACAACCCCTGCCCAAACACCCCGTGATAAATAATCGGAGAGTTGAAAAGCCAAGTAAAACGGGGCGCCCCATAAATCTGACCCTTCCATTTTGCAGTGCCAGTTGGCCCGAAAAACACCAGATGCTTGAACCTCAGCATCGACTCCGCCTCGCCGTATCCCTCCTGCTGCTTGCGGAATGCTGTGAGCGTAAAGCGACGGTAGTGCCACACAATCGCACTCGGGCTAAACGCAATCACGCCGCCGTTGGTCTGCAAGCGCCAGCAGAAATCCACGTCATCTCCAGCCTTCCGATACTCCACATCAAACCCCCCAACGCTTTCAAAAGCGGCCCGGTGAAACGCCATATTACACCCGGGGATGTGTTCCGCGATCACATCGGTGAGCAGCACGTGACTTGGTCCGCCCGGCGCAGCCGCCACCGCCGCCTGAATCCAGTCGACGGCTGGAGGCGAAATATTCGGTCCGCCCACGCCGACGTAATCACCGCTTAGCAGTGTCCCCACCATGTAATACAGCCAATCCGGATCCGCCATGCAATCCGAGTCCGTGTACGCGAAGATGTCGCCCTTGGCCTGCCTCGCACCCTCGTTGCGCGCATAACTCAAGCCCATGTTGCGCTGCACGATATTTAAAAAATGCGGAAGCTTTTCGCCGGTCTTCGCAGCGCGTTCCCTCCGGCTTGACTCGTATGCCGCCACCAATTCCTGCGTGTCGTCCTTGGACCCATCGTCAACCAAAACGATTTCGAAATTCGGATAGTTCACCTGATCCAGCGACTCCAAACAGTCTTTGAGGGTCTTGCCGCCATTGTACGAGCACACGATTACCGAAACCATCGGATAACTCGGAAGCGCGACATGGTCGGTCACCGAGCGTCCGCCCGACATGAATTCCTGCAGCATGTAGAAAGCCTTCTTGGGCTTCCGATCCCTTGTCACCAAACCAAACTCCCAGTCCAGAATCTCGTGTCCACCCGTGAACCACTCGTCGGTCCAGGAAAAGAAAATCGTACCCGCCGCGCCACCGCGCACCACTGACTCCAAGTGCCACTTGAGGACCTCGACCTGCATGTCCTCGCCCTTGCGCATCGTGTCCAAACCGAATTCACCGAAAACCAGAGGCTTGTCTCCGGAGAGATTTTGCAGCCGAGCAAGATACTTCTCAAAATCGCGCTGCCGCTCCAAGTAAACGTTAAACGAGTAAAAATCGACGTTCTGCGGCAGCAGATACTCGGTCGGCGGATAACTCGCGTACGAGTACAGCGCGCGCGGATCCGTAGCCCGAGCAACCGAGATCAGATGCTCCACGAACTCCGTCACACGGCGCGCCCCAAGCCAGCGCACCATCGAACACGGGATTTCGTTCCCGACAAGATACCCGAAAATCGCTGGATGCCCCTTGTGAGTCGCAACAGCGTTTCGGATCGTTTCAACGATTTGCCTCCGCATCTTGCGGGAGTTGAGGAATTCGATGTGCTCCGCCCAGGGAATCGAAATCATCACCCGCAGATGAAACTTCTGCGCCAGATCCAAGAACCAGCGGGGCGGCACGTGGTATATCCGAAGGAGGTTGGCCCCCATCTTTTGAATCAAAGCAAAATCCGCACGCGCCTTCTCCAGGTTACCAACGTAAAACCCTTCCGAATCCGGGGCAAACGGCCCATACGTCACACCCTTGAGGAAGAATTTTTTGTCACCCTCGAACAAAAACTTCGCGCGGACCCGGATCGGTGGAAATGCGTCAGTCGGTTCCGCTGGCACTAATTTGGACGGCGACTGGACCGAATCCGGTTCCTTGGTGGAATTACTTTGCAAAGCTTGGGACATGGAAGAAGCCTTTGTTTAGAGGGTAACACCGAAAGGTGCAAGGTCACTCCTCTCACTTAGATCTGAGCCAAAACTTCAGAGGTTACCCGTTCGGTGTGCTCGAGATCAGCCTCCGAGTGTGCCACGCACAGGAACCCCGCCTCAAACTGCGAGGGCGCGAAATACACACCGCGCTCACGGCACCCGTGGAAAAATCTTCCAAACGCAACTCGGTCGCTTTGCTGCGCGGACTCCAAATTCCAAACGTCCGCCGCTGTGAAATAAAGGCAGAACATTGAGCCAATCCGCCGGAAGTTGCAGCTTTTGCCCGTTTTTTTGAGAGCGCGCCTCACGCCTGCTTCAAACGCCTCGCCGATCTCCTCGAGCTTGTGCCAACCGTTGATACGCTCCATTTCTCGCAACTGCGCAAGACCAGCCGCCATTGCCAACGGATTTCCAGACAAGGTCCCAGCCTGATAAACGGGCCCATCAGGAGAGAGGCACGCCATGATCTCAGCCCTCCCGCCGAAAGCCCCGACAGGCAGGCCGCCGCCGATCACTTTTCCGAGCGCTGTCAAATCAGGCACGACACCGCACCTTTCCTGATACCCACCCTTCGCAAGACGGAAGCCAGTCATGACCTCATCGAAGATCAAAACAACTCCGTGCTTGGTACAAAGCTCACGCATTAATTCGAGATAACCGGGCTTTGGCAGGTACAAACCCGCGTTTGCGGGCACAGGCTCCACGATGAGCCCCGCAAGCTCCGCTCCATGCTCTGCAAAGGCCACCCGGAGTGCATCGGGTTCATTGAAGGGAATGGTGACAGTCAATTGCGCAAGCTCAGCGGGCACGCCCGCGCTGTCCGGCTGTCCATGCGTAAGCGCGCCGCTTCCAGCCTTAACCAAAAGCGAATCCACATGCCCATGATAGCAGCCTTCGAACTTCAGCAGCTTTTTTCTCCCCGTGAAGCCACGCGCTAGCCGGATGCAAGACATCGTCGCCTCCGTACCACTATTGACCATCCGCACCTTTTGGATGGACGGCACCCAGCTTAAAATGGTGCGGGCGATCTCCACCTCCAACGGGTTTGGAATGCCAAAACTCACACCGCGCTCAGCCGCCGCTGAAATTGCCTCCCGAACCACCACCGGCGCATGTCCGAGAATCGCGGGCCCCCAAGTCCCTACAAAATCGACATACTCGTTTCCGTCCACATCCCAGATTTTGCCTCCCAGCGCCCGGTCGACAAAAAACGGCTCGCCTCCTACACCGCGAAATGCGCGTACGGGAGAATTCACGCCTCCTGGAATCAGGGTTTTAGCTTCGGAAAAAAGTTGTTGTGACCGTTGGGTGGAATGCATGCCGACCAATGGACTACTCGGTGCGGCCCGACTCTTCAACTCCGGAGGTTTGGGAGATTTTCAACAAACCCCACTACTTTCCAGAACGCTCCCGCGCCTCCGCGTAAATGACAGCAAGCCGCAACAGCAAACCTTCCATTTCGCTTTGATACTCCTCAGGCACGCGACTGCTTTTAGCCTCGCGCAGCGCCCCGATAAGCCGCTCGATCTGCTCCCGCGCGAGGCGCTGCTCCGCGGTAAGGGCCGCCTCCACAACGTCGGGGATCAAATGCCACTGGCGCGACATGCTGCCTTCCTCCTCCTTTGTGCGTTCCATCTTTCGCATTTTTTTCTCACCGGTCTTGGCTGAGTTTTTGAAAGCGTCAACGCCAACAGGCTTCCCATCGCCCGTATCTTCAAGAACCGCATGCTCTGTGAGCATCCGCCCTTGATCCTTATAGAACGCCTCAACCTGCGAGACGGCGTGCCGCCACGCTTCAAACACTGAAACCTGGCCATCCGAGTCGGCATCCGCACTGGTTCCAATCACTGCCTCTGCAAAACACTTTGAAAAGCGCGCCCAGTTTTCCTCTTCGCCCGAACGAGTCGCGGCGACAATCACCCGACCCGGTGCAGACAGCGGTTTCACAAAGGCGCCGCCGCACGAAAATCCAGCCACAACAATCACCGGACACCGCACTTTTGCGAGCATACTGGCGAGGGCTTCGGCGGAAAGATCCGGCCCCTCGAGCGCGAACTTTGGCGAGGTCCCCTGCGCGCTGCCGTGTCCGATGAGAACCAGCCATAACACATCCGGTACTCCCTGCGCATGATTTGCGGCCTCTCCAAATCCCTCCAACGTCGTTCGCAGTTGCTCAAACTGGCTGGCTCCACCGGCTTCGCCCGCCCCTGACACCAACACAACTCGGTGACCGGCCGCCCTGGCAGCCTTCTCCCACATCACGGCTGTCGATTGAATAGATTCCGTAAAAGCCGGCTCCCCACCAATGCCTTTAACGAGCACGACCTCCTGCACCGCAGGCGCAGTGCCACTCACGCACAGCCCAAGAAAACAAAACGGGTTCAAAACCGCCCGCGCCCCGCGCTTGAAAGCAGCCCTTGCAGCATTCTTACACGCCGCAATCAGCGTAAAATTGAACTCATGTGCCACTACGTTATTTATCATTGAGACGTGCATTTTCATGAGGATCAAGGGTGTCAGGTCCTTCACTCAACTCGATCAAGCCGCCCCATTACGCCTCCTCAAAAACCACTCGCCACACAGGCAAATCAAGGCGAATCCAAACACCGAACCCGTATGCCACAGCGGCCGGACCCGAGTCTCCATCGCAATATTCGGAGCATTTTTAAGTTTTCCCGGCAGTTCCGGGAGGTCCTCAACGCTGATCACCTCGCCGCCGGTCTTTTTCGCGATACTCTCCATTCCACTCCGATCAGGAGTGGCGATGCTAGACTCGACATCGGAATTGTCCTGCACCCATCCGGCCGACGCACTTCCCAGAACCAGCCCATCAGGCCCTTTCGCGCGAACCTCCGCCACAAGCGCCCCGGACATTCCCGAGGCATATCCCGCTGTGTATAGACCCGCCTCTCCGCTCGGTTCGGCACGTAGGGCAATAGCCGACATCTCCGCATCACCGACTCTGCGCACCCGCACCTCGACATCGGCGTCTTCCACGGGTCGCGCTGCAGAGTCGCGTATCCGCACCAGAAGTCTCGCTGCCTGGGAACCCGCGTTCCAATCAACTGAAAGCTCCACTTGCGTGGGGACATCGGCAACCAACCAGCGCGCGATCTGGCGCCACAATTTAACGAGGTCCGCCGATTGAGCTGGATCGCCAATTCCCCACCGGAATAAGTCGCCAGCAAGTACCGCGCCGCAACGCCCGCTTCCATAACGCTGTGTGACAAGCGCCGGGCTGGGCGGGGAAGCAGCACCCGCGCTTTCACCTGCAACCGCCAGCACCGTCGCTGCAGGCTTGATACCCTCCACGTGGTTCACCACATCCAAACTGGGCAGGCGCGCGAGCCTGGACACCTCCTCCGCCTCGGACTTACGGCGCCTCACCCAAGGCTCCATCATCCCTTCACGGGTTAGCGCCCACTGCCTGGGCTGTCGGCCGGATTCTCCCGACGTATCCTTTCCAAGCCACACCGGCAAAACAGACTCAAGGGCCGTTCCTTTCCAGCCGCCTCCCTCAAAACTTTCCACGCCTCCAAGCATCAACAGGCCGCCGCCCCGATCCGCCACAAAGCGTTGCAATAAACGGAGTTGATCCGCACCAAAGAACTCGGCCTCCACATCATCCAGAATCACACCCTTGTAGGAAAACAGTTCTTCCGCAGTTTTAGGAAAACCACCCGTCAACTCTTGCGCCGTCTCGACATTGACGCGCACCAGCACCGGTTTGTCATAGCGTTGCAACTCCGCATCCGCCCCCGATTCAAATCCCCTGAAAAGCGGGTTCGAGACATCCCCACCCCTTCCCTTGAATGCGAACTTTGGCTCGCGCTTTGCAAGTCGAATCAACCCGCGCAGCTCCACCTCAGCGTCGCCCTCCAGCGCACGGCGCATCGGGCCAAACTCCCAATTCGGTCGCCCCGCCACGTACAAGACCCGATGCGGCCCAGATGCCCGATTCACGCACAAAAGCCTTTTATTGTTTTACAACGTCAACTCCGCCTCGGGCGAAATATCCGGGCTATCCA
>JBILLC010000458.1:0-2764 GCA_044376275.1 Chthoniobacteraceae bacterium
CGGTGGTCGCCGTATCATTAGCCTTGCAACTGTGGAAAGCGCGGTCTTATCTGAGCTTCTCGAGTTTGAGCTCTGTGAGGTTGCCGCATTTGACAATTGTTGTTGAGCTTCCGAAATGTGTCGTTGAAGCAGAGCCAGCTGTCTCTCGATTTCCGCCTCGCGGCTGGACAGCATGTCTTTGGTCTCTGATTTGATTGAATGACCTAGTGAGATCTTTACAACATTGGATTCGCCCCGCTGCCCTTTCGAGTCGGTTGCGGAGAACCGAACGCTTAAAATGTCTCCTATCTTGCCGTTTAGAGCGAGAGGATCGACAAGCAGATCAAGGGATTTGCTTTTCAAATTCTCCGACGAAATCTCTTCGGCATTCCAAGCCTCAGCATTGATGCGTGATTCAATCCAGATGTTTGTGACCAGATAATCATCGGACACATGCCCTGCGACTCGCACGCGCGCTGTGATTGGCGACACGATGTCGATCGCAGGTGTCTCCAGTGAAATGTCCGGAGGCAGGTCGGCTTCCGCTTGAATTTCATACAACAGATCAGGCCCGCTTCTGAAACCCGTCGCTGCGGCGACAAGCTCCAGTTGGTAGTGACAGCTTTTGCTAATCTCGAAAGCTGCGAGAAACTTTGCCGGATTCTGTGGGTCGGAACGTAAGGCTAGACTCGTGGAATTACTGCCGTCCTGAAACAGGATGTGTCCCGAAGCCACGGGTTGGTCGGCCTCGATTTCCAAAAACACTTGCGTGCCTGCGACCGCCTTAAGATGCCCGTCTTGATTGAGTTCAGTTTTTGACCCTAGCCGCGTGTATTCGGGAAACGCGTATTGCTTTCGAAAGGCATGGACCGCCGGCCGCGGTACAGGCGTGCAGTGGTGGTATCGGGTTGCTGCATCGTTGCATCGGACCCGGTAAGCGAAGGGTTCTTTTTGCGCATTCAATGAGGCGATAAAAGAGCTGTTCTCAATACGGGAAAGCGGGATCTTCCGGATGGGTTGAGATTTTCGCAGGACTTCGACAAAAGCAGGATGGCCGTTGTGATTGCGCATGTCTGCTGCGACTGAGAATTCTTCATCGGCTGGAATCACGCCATCAAGCGTCGGTCGTGCGGTGAGAGTAATCAGCGTGTCGGAAATCCGCTCAATGTTCGCGAAGGGAAGGAGCACGCGTTTGCAGTGTGCACGAAAATTTGCGCCCCCTAAAATGCATGCACACACGAGAATGAGAAGACTGCTCCCAAAGAGCCGGACGTCACTCCAAAGCAGGCGAAAAGGAAACAAAATCGCGGGATTGATTGAATTCAATGCTGCTCTGGTCTTGTGATGCAGCATGTCTGCAAACTGATTTGCGGCATCGGGACCGCAGTTTTTGAGCAATCCCTGCTCGGAAAACTCAATAACCGATAGAAGCTCGCCACAAAGCTCTGGGCGTGTGGATTCAAACATGAGCGCAATATTGCGGGCGTCCTGTTTCTCCCTGATCTGATTGCCGTGGCGCACAATCAAAAAAGCAAAACAGAAAAGGTAGATGGACATGCCGAGTGCCGCTCGTGAAACGTCCGATAGAAAAAACAAACGATCCAAAAGTGCCGCGATCATGGTCGCAAAGCAGCCGATTGCACTGATTGAGAGAAGGCACCGAGCAGTCAGCGCTGCACGACGCTGCCTTCTGAATGCAGCGATGAGGTTTCTAATGTGCGGGTCGAGGCTCATATCGGCACCTCATATGAGGCCGCTGCGCTTCCTTAGCCACCATTCCAGGGTGAGTAAAAGAATGATCAAGAGAAACCATGGGAAGCCCTGCCAAATTGGAATTTCAACTTCACGAGACTGTCCCTCTTGCCACGGCGTGAGCACGCTCTTCAAAGTCCGGATCGATTCCTCTGGCAAATACCGCCCCCCTGACTCGTGTGAAATCTGTTTCAACAGCGACTCGTTTTGGCTGATCTCAGTCTGCTCGTTTGCGACTTCCGAGCGGACTTCGAATGCTGCACGAACCTGACTCATCCCATCCTCCAAGCCACCTCCGTCTATGGTGAATTCGTACTGTCCACGTTCGAGCGCGGCAGATCTGCCAATGAAATTTCCTTCTCTGGATTCGTCTCGCTCAAGAGGGATTGAAGCAATCCGGTTTCCGTCGCGCCATAGCACCCCGGTTGGGGCGGCCCTGCCTACGCCGGAGCTGGCTGCGCCCTTCCGCTTGGGATCGATAAACGCACGAAGATCCACAGATGAGCCCTCCGTAAAAATGCATCCGCCCGTGTCCAGCGAGATGTCCGGGGTTTGAATTGCAAATGGTTTTGGTGAGATCCATGACACAACTTGGCTCCAGAACCGTTCCTGATACGCCCCGGCCACATCGTTGCGCCATCTCCAGGATTCGTCTGTGGCGCAGTACAGGATTTTTCCAGCGCCGTATCGTTTGTGTACAAAGACTGGTTTGGTCGTCTGGCCATGTGTTACCTCGACCAGAACCTCGCTTCCTGGCAGCGGGGTGCAGTCCGCCACCCAATGTGGCGGCGGAAGCTTTTCCCAGGCATCCGATTGAGGTGAGTTTCCCGGAAGTAGGCTCAATGCTGAAAGCCCTCTCGCGCGAGCCGCGAGGGAAAGTCGCTCGAAGGGCTGTTGGTCGGACGTACTCTCGCCGGAAGGGTTGAGGCTTACAGGCAGAAGCGAAGCGCCGGGGCGGCCGATCAAAGTCCTCAGTCTGTTTCGCGCGCCATCGATGAGCAGAACCCCTCCGCCGCGTTCGGCCACAAATGCG
>JBILLC010000459.1:0-2760 GCA_044376275.1 Chthoniobacteraceae bacterium
TAAAAACCCCGGTGTGATAGCAGCTTAAAAGTTTGTGCTAAAGATATTTATGTGGCTCAAAATGGCATCCAAATCAGCGACTTAATGAATGCTCTGATTCTGGAGATGGTCTGACTAGGATGGATTTCATAAATAAAACCAAGCCAGCGTGATAGACTCTTTTGTGTGTGCCGTAAATGCGGTTCCAAAGACAGGTGTTTCCGGTTTGGTCAGCGAGTGGATAGTAGAAAATTCGCGCGAATGAGCATTCTGGTTTGGGTGGCCAGACCATTGGTGTAGAGTTACGAAAGTCAAACCACCCAGATCTTCATGAGCGCTAGTAACGCACAACACATCCTCGTTTCTCAAACTATCATTTCCGCTGATGGCAGCGCACTTCCGGACAGCCCGGAGTTCAGGCCCATGCGGATCTCGCTCGATCAGACGATTCGCGAGAACGCAGATCGCTTGGGACACACCGGCTCGCACACGCTTGCAATTTTCGTACAGTTGCTGACCACGGGAAAAGTGAGGTTTAGTTTCAGAACGTATACAAAGCGTTTGGAGCTTTTGGACAAGAGCCACGTCATGGGCAGACCAGAGGCCATTCTTCTGGTCGAGTCATGTCTGTCAGAGCTGCGCGGTGAAGGGGAGCATTACATCCCCGAGTTGACCCAAAACATCATCATCCAAACGCCGAAGCCTCGCTGACGCACTCCTTGGAATTTTTAGGGATATTGCAGTCAGAAAGTTGCCGCGAAAACCAATCTCTCGGAGGACAGGCGAGGGAGGTTTCCACCCCAGATCTCTACGCGAGCGCGTCCCTGCATTCAATCCAAGTACCGCTGCAGCGGAGCCGGGTTGCAACAAGAACCTCCAACACCTTTGAGATGACACTCCTAATTTCGAAAGGAATTTGCCGCTGTTGACGGTTTTGTCGCTGATCAACCCCCGCCCACTCGACAATCCGCATGTCAACACCCGCTATCCGCACTCTGGAGCGCAAATGTGAAGTTGCATGGTTCGCTGCGCTCTGCGGTGACGACTATGAATTTTTAGGCGTGCCGGATGGTGCGCTTCGAAGCAACTACGAGCATTGTGGCGAGATCGTTCGGCGCGCGGATTCGCATGGCTTCCAAAACATCCTTCTGCCGAGCGGCTGGATTGTGGGTCAGGATGCACTCACCTTTGCCGCGGCGCTCGCTCCTCAAACGCAGCAGATCAACCAGCTCGTCGCCTTGCGCATGGGTGAAGTGTGGCCCCCGATGCTTGCTCGCGCAATTGCCACCGTTGATCACATCGCCAGAGGGCGTCTTTGCATCAACATCATTTCCTCCGATATGCCCGGTGCAAAGGAGGACAACGAGCTGCGATATGAACGCAGCAGCGAGATCATTCAGATTTTGAAGGGACTTTGGACCTGCCGCGGACCTTTCGAGTGGCGTGGGAAACACTATCAATTCTCGCTCCCGAACGCTGAAGCCGCACAGACGTATCAGCAAAACGGGGGGCCATTGTTGTATTTTGGCGGCATATCGCCTGCAGCACAGGATTTGTGCGCCAAACATTGTGACGTTTTCCTAATGTGGCCCGAGACGGAGGACCGCATCGCACAAACCATGCAGGTCATGTCCGAAAAGGCCGCCACGTACGGACGCAGCATCGACTTTGGATTTCGCACGCACGTGATCGTTCGCGAGACGGAGGCGGAGGCGCGTGCGGCGGCGGACAGACTGATTTCCAAACTTGACCCGGCGAAGGGCGAAGCTATCCGGAATCGGAGCCTCGATTCGCAGAGCGAGGGAGTCAAACGCCAGGACGAATTGCGTTCGAAAAGCAAGGACCTGTACATCGAGCCGCATCTTTGGAGCGGGATCGGTCTTGCCCGTAGCGGCTGCGCAAGCGCCATCGTGGGAAATCCGGACCAGGTGCTGGCAAAGCTCAACCGATACATGGACCTCGGAATTCGGGCATTTATCCTAAGCGGATACCCGCACCTTGAAGAGTGTGATCAGTTTGCAAAACACATTCTGCCGCGGCTTCCAACCTGCCGCCTCAATGCGCTGCAGGGGCGTCTGGTTGCTGATCCGGTGACGCCCCTCACAACGGCAGCACGCCTCTAGATGCCAGCAAACACTTTTGATATGCAACCCGTCCGCTTTGCTCTCGCCGGTTTTGGTGCGTGGGGAAAATTCCATGCGCAGTCGATCACTCAGAATCCAGATGCAACTCTTGTGGCGATTGCCGCGCCGTCGGAAGCTTCTCGTGAGGAAGCGCAAAAGCTGCATCCCAATGCACAGATTTTCGCTGACAGTCACGAGATGATAGCGAAGGTTGAATTTGACCTCATCGACGTCGCGACACCAAGCCACACGCACCGTGAAATCGCTGTGGCTGCGATGAGAAAGGGCAGGCATGTGCTTTTGGAAAAACCTATGGCAATCACGCTTGATGATTGCAAAGCGATCGTCGGCTGCGCGCGCGATCAAGGAGTTCATCTTGCGGTGGGGCACGAGCTGCGTCTTTCCTCGCAGTGGGGACGCATCAAGGAAATCATCTCCGCAGGCACGATTGGGAAGCCGCAGTACGTGCTGGTTGAGCTGCTTCGCAAGCCCTACCGCACGGGGGCCTCGGGCTGGCGTTATGATCAGAACCGGGTCGGCAGTTGGGTGCTCGAGGAGCCGATTCATTTCTTTGATCTGGCCCGCTGGTACCTTGAGGAAAGCGGCGAGCCGGTGGAGCTCGTTGCATATGGAAATTCGAGTGATCCGGAGCGCCCGG
>JBILLC010000517.1:0-2759 GCA_044376275.1 Chthoniobacteraceae bacterium
GAGGATCGAGCCCGAGTTCATCTGGCAAACGCCTGCGGAATGGTTGATGCCGTCCGCGCGGCAGGAGCGGATGACGGCGAGATCGTCGGCGTGCCGGGCGATATGAGGAAGCCAGTCCGACACCCATAATCCGGACTGTCCGTGCCGCTTCCAAACGCGCTTTGAGCCAAGCAGAGGCGAGCGGGATTCGCCCATGGCTGTGATGACGGAACCGAAGCTCGGGGGCATGGGCTGACCGGCAAGCTCGTTGAGCAGCGGCTTCGGATCGAAGGTGTCCATGTGGGAGGGGCCGCCCTCCATGAAAAGGAAAATCACATTCTTCGCCCGCGGCACGAAGTTGCCGGGACGCGCCGCCAGTGGCGACGGAACGGAAGACGGCGATGACGGCGACGCCGGCGCGAGTGACGCCGATGCATCGCGGCGCAGCAGGCTCTCGAGCGCCACGCCTCCAAGGCCGATTCCGGAACGGAAAAGGAAATCACGCCGCGTGAGACTCGGTTCGTATTGATGGCAGCGCGGGTCCATTATTCGGTGTATAAAAATTCGGATGCGTTAAAGAGCGACTGACAGAAAGCCGCGAGAGCAGCCTTTTGAGCGCTTGTCGGGTTTGAGACGTTTGAGGAATTGTGTTCGTGAGCGCCGCCACGGTCATTGCTTGAAACGGTGCGGGTGGCCACGGTTTTTTGCATTGGCATCACCAGATGATGTCCGCCGGGGCCGGAGTCAAAGAGCGCGCCGGGTCGCGGCTCGAACCTCCAATACCCCACAGTCGACTCATTCACGTCCTCGCGCTGGAAGAGAAGTTTTTCGACAGGAAGCGGCGTGCTGGAGAGGCGCACATCATCAATGGCTCCATCGAAAAGTCCGCCGCCGGAAACGCCGCGCCCGCCGATGGTGAAAGGCTCTTTTACCGGCGGCAGATGAGCGAGTGCGAGTTCCACCGAATCATGGAGCAGCGGTTCGTCATCGTTGGAGAGATCCTTCATGCTGAACTCCACGGAGCCGGGTTGGTCGCCCTGTGCAAGCCTGACGGAGGCGGCCACGTAGTATGGCTTGTTCATTTGAAGTTTGAGGCTTGAGAACACAGCGAATTCGCCGAAAGAGCCGTCTTTTTTGGGACCGTATCCATGGAAGGCGAGAACCATGGGCGTGCGCCTTGACCTCATTCCTGTAATGCCAAAACTCCAGCCCGGATCCGATGAGTTTCCAGTCCACTGCGCGGCGACGACCCGGAGCGCCGCAGCGTCGCTCACGGATCTCGGGAGAATGAACGCCTCCACCGTGAGCCCCCGGGAGACTTCCATGTTTTCCAAACCCGCCACAAACAGGGGGCCGTCGTTTGGGTTGACGTGAGTTGCCTGTCCGTCTCGGAACGGAATTTTGTCGGCGGCAAACTGCGAGATTGGCGCGCGCTTGATGCCCGCCAGCCGGCTGTCGCTGCCGATCGCAAGCGCGGCGGCGTCATCGCCAGGCAGGCCGGACGCCGACTCAAGCCCTTCCTGGGCGTAGATAAATTCGATGGCGGCTTTCTCTTCGTGGAGCGATGGGCTGCGCGCGAACGCATGCCGGTAGGCCGTCTGAACCAGGGCCTGAAGCTTTTTGCTTTGCGAGGCTTCATTTAGAACGCGCTCCGCAAAAGCGCGGCCGCGCGCGAGCACAAACGGACCGTTGAGCATCAAAAGAGACTGCACGGGCGTTGTGGTGACATCCCGCGAAGACGCGCTTGAAAACCAGTAAGGCGCGTCGAACGCGTCCAAAACCGCGTCGCGATTATTGCGCATCACCCGCGTGTAAATGCTCCGGCGGGCGTCTGTCGCGACACCTCCCGGGCCGCCGATGGCGCCGTCGGAGAGCTTTAATTCGCCTGAAACCGCAAGCATGGCATCACGGATTTGCTCGGCATCGAGACGGAACGGAACGGCGCGCCAGATCAGACGGTTTGCGGGATCTTTCAACAAACCGGGAGCGGGCTTGGGATGCTTGGAGGAGCGCCTGTAGGCCGCGCTTGTGAGGATCAGCCGGTGCAGCTTTCGAAAGTCCCAGCCCTCCTTCACAAACCAACCCGAAAGCCAGTCCAGCAGCTCGGGATGCGAAGGCGGTTCGCCGAGTTTTCCAAAATCACTTGGAAACGCGGCGAGGCCCTGGTGGAAGTGCATCTGCCAGACTCGATTCACGATGACTCGCGAGGTGAGCGGATTTTCGGGCGCTGTCAGCCACCGCGCCAGTGCGGAGCGGCGCCCCGTGCTTTCCAGGCCCTCCGGCGGCGTGATGAGCGCGCTTGGAGCGGGCATTTTGTTTGAAAGCACCGAAAGAAAAGCCGGCTCCACATCGATTCCTTTTTTCGGAATCCGCGCGAGAGGCGCATTTCTGCCCACATCGCTCACGGACATAATTTCCGGGAGACTGGCGGGCTTTTTGCGCGAGAGCGCCTCGAGACGCTTTTTTAAATCGCTGAGTTTCTCGCTCGCCTCACCCTTGATATCACGATCCAAACGGTTCCACTCATAGCGGACCTGTTCAAAGGCGAGAGAAGCCACTTGATGCTCGTAAGGGGTGCGTTCGGCGATGGGTTTTTCGAGCATCGCCTGCACGTCCTCGGGGAAGCGTTTGATTGCGGCGAGCCTCGCCTTTTCCCTGAATGGAGCCTCGATCGCGGCGATTTGCTTGAGAATGGAGGCCGCAGCGCTTTCCCACTCCGCAAGTGCCGCCGCGTAGGCGCTGCGCTCGGCCTGGGTTGCAGCAGGCTGGTCATGTCTGGG
>JBILLC010000461.1:0-2756 GCA_044376275.1 Chthoniobacteraceae bacterium
CCTTCCACTCGAAAGTGCGGGTGCTCGGCAATCACGACTTTGAGAAGCACATCTCCACCGCCCTCTCCCTTCCCTGCGACTCGCACCTTTTGCCCCTCACAAATCCCTTTGGGTATCCCAACCTCAATCGATTCGGCAGGACCCGAGCCGCGTTGAACTCTGACCCTTTTTCGCGTGCCGGAAAAGATCTCCTCAATAGTCACCTGAACATCCCCTTCGATGTCTCTAGCACGCGGGGGCGACGGCGGCGGTCGGTGCCCGCGGCCACCACGATGCCCACCCATGCCTCCGAATGGTCCGCCGCCAACCTGCCCACCTCCAAAGAAGGCCTCAAAAAAATCGCTGAACCCAGTCCCTCCACCCGCCCCCCAGTTTCCCTGAGGCATACCCCCACCGCCGCCCGGCCCACGGTGCGCCCAGTCCTGTCCGAGCTCGTCGTATTTCTTGCGCTTTTCCTCATCACCCAGCACCTCATAAGCCTCGTTGATTTCCTTGAAAGCAGCCTCGGCACCCTTCTTGTCCTTTGCCACATCCGGGTGATGCTGCCGCGCCAGCGCCCTGAACGCTTTGCGAATCTCGGCCTGCGAAGCGTTCTTCGCAACCCCCAATACCTTGTAGTAATCCTTATATTGCACAGCCATTCCCCTCCACTCTACCCAGTGCAACGGATCCCATGCAACGGCGGGCCTTCATTAAGAATGAAAATTGCGGCCACCTTTGGTTTCGGATTCACTCCACCGCGTCATGCTCGCTTTCCTTTTCAAACGCCTCCTCTCGATTGCTGGCGTGCTTTGCTGCGTACTGAGCATCACTTTCCTTCTGCTGCGTCTATCCCCCGGAGGCCCTTTCACCCGCGAACGCAAAATCCCTGAGGCGATCGAAAAACAACTGCTCGCCAAGTACCACTTGGACGGCTCCCTCTGGGAACAGTACACCGATTACCTCGGGGACGTCCTCAGGGGCGACCTCAGGCTTTCAACCAAATTCCGCGATCGTTCCGTAAACGCACTCCTCTCACAGAGCCTGCCAATCTCCGCGACTCTCGGCTTCTGCTCACTGGCGCTGTCGGCCATGCTCGGCGTGTGGCTTGGAAGCATCGCCGCAATCCGCCACCAGTCGGCTTTGGACGCCGGCGCGATGCTCTCTGCACTCGCTTTAATCAGCATCCCCACCTTCGTAACCGGGCCGCTTCTAGTGCTCTGTTTTGCCCTATGGCTGAGATGGCTGCCCGTGGGGGGATGGCACTCGCCCTCATGCCTCATTCTTCCAACCCTAACCCTCGCCGGACCCGCCATCGCATCCATCTCCCGCCTGATGCGCACCTCCCTGCTGGAAGTACTCGAGTCTCCTTTCATCCGGACCGCACGGGCGAAGGGCGCAAGCGAATCCCGCGTACTTTACGTTCACGCGCTCAAGACCGCGATCCTTCCGGTGATTTCCTATCTGGGTCCGCTCGCAGCCAACCTGCTCACCGGTTCGATCGTGGTGGAAACGGTGTTCAATCTCCCGGGCACGGGTTCATTCTTTATCAACGCAATCATCAATCGGGATGTGTTCTTACTTGGAGGCGTCGTACTGGTCTATTGCGCCCTTCTGGTGGCCATGAACCTGCTCGTGGATGTGGCCTACACATGGATTGACCCCCGCATCCGACTCGAATCCTGATCCATGCAGAACACGCCCCCACAAAGGCTCGGAATACTCGCTCGCACCCTCGCCCGCCCCTCGGCACGACTCGCCTCTGCGCTTCTGCTGGTGGTTTGCATGGCAGCAGCTTTGCTTCCCCTCTTTCTCCACAGCAATCCCCAAGAAACCTCCGCCAATACGTGTATTTCACCGAATGCGACTTACCCGTTTGGAACCGACGTAAACGGGCGCGACTTACTCTCCAGAACACTTCAAGGAGCGCGCATCTCGCTTTTGGTCGGACTCAGCGGAGCCATCGTCAGTTTGATTATCGGCACGTCAGTCGGAATCATTGCTGGTTATTTCGGCGGCACCTTGGATGCGCTGCTGATGCGCATGGTTGACGTGCTCTACTCCGTGCCGCGCCTCATCCTAATTATTCTAGCGAACTTTGTGTTCGATCCCGTTCTTCAGGGATGGCTGGCGAAGTTTCAAAATGGGGTTTGGATCGGGTACAGCAAAATTCTCATTCTCATCCTTGCCCTCGGCTGCATCGAGTGGCTGACCATGGCGCGAATCGTGCGCGGCCAGGTGCTCTCACTCAAAACATTGCCGTTTGTTCAGGCAGCCCTCGCGCTGGGCCAGAGCCACCCAAAAATTCTCACCCGGCATCTGCTTCCAAACTTGTCGGGTATCATCATCGTATACCTCACGCTCACCATTCCTGCCGTGATTTTGGACGAATCCTTCCTCTCATTCCTTGGTCTCGGCATCCAACCTCCACAGGCGAGCTGGGGATCGCTGCTCAGCGACGGCGCGCAAGCGCTTAACCCGATCGAGAGTCATTGGTGGCTTCTCGTCTTCCCCGCAGCTTTGATGAGCATGACGCTGCTGGCGCTCAACTTTGTTGGCGACGCGCTGCGCGACGCCCTCTCGAAATAACGTCACAGCTGCCAGCAGCTAACCGCAGCCACAGGCCCGGCGGACGCTCCGCAATTGGGACACCCCTCAATTGACACAGGCTCAAGAGCCTATTTTCCAAAGACGCTTCTCGGAACGAATCAACATCGCCCCATCAAGCACCGCCGGGGAGGCCAGAGTTTTGTCGCCAATTGAATTCTCCGAAAGGG
>JBILLC010000460.1:0-2756 GCA_044376275.1 Chthoniobacteraceae bacterium
GCGCATCCATGCGAAGGCCCTTGCTTTCGGCGGCGATTCAGAGGTGGGACCTGCGATTCTTTTGACTGTTGATAACTGTGGCATTCCCGCCTGGATCCGATCCGAGCTTCTAAAACGGCTCGCCGCGAAGGCACCGATTAAGGATGAACGCTTCACGATCTGTTCAAGCCACACGCATTGCGCTCCGATGGTGTCAGGGATTTTGCCAAATCTGTTTGGCATGGATATTCCTGCCGAGCACCAGATCGTGATCGACCGCTATACGGGTGAGCTTGTCGATGCGCTTGAACAGGTCGCCCTGAGCGCACTTGCGGCGCGCAAACCCTCTCGCATTGCGTGGGGCATCGGCCATGTGACATTCGCCGCGAACCGACGAAAGTATGCCGAGCGTCCGGTAGACCATGCTTTGCCACTGCTGCGTATCACCGATGAAGGCGGCGTTGTCACTGCGCTGTTAACCAGCTACGCGTGCCACTGCACGACCATCGGCATTGATCAGATTCACGGCGACTGGGCGGGCTGCGCTCAGGAGGCGCTTGAGCGCGAGTTTCCCGGCGCAATCGCACTGACAGCCATCGGTTGTGGTGCGGATCAAAATCCGAGTCCGCGCTCGAGCATTGAACTGGCGGTTGAACACGGCGGCGCTCTTGCGGCCGAGGCTGCGCGCCTTGCGCGGTCAACGCTCGTTCCGCTCTCCAACATTCCAGATTGCCGGATTCAATCCATTCAACTCGCTTTTGATGCGCCGCCATCGCGGGATGAATGGAGGCAATTTGCCGCTTCAAGCTCACCGGCGATTGCGTATCACGCCCGGAAAAATCTCGACCGGATGGATCGCGGCGAGATCATCCCGGACTCCCTTCCTTACTTGGTGCAGACGTGGATATTCGGGAACGATCTAGCGATGGTCTTTTTGCCCGGCGAGGTTGTTGTTGATTACTCGCTGCACATTAAAACCGAATTTGATCACCGCCGGCTCTGGGTGAACGGATACTCGAACGACGTGCCAGCTTACATCCCGTCCAAACGGATTTTGGAGGAGGGTGGATACGAGGGAGGTGCAGCCATGGTGTACTACGACCGGCCCACTCGTTTTGCATCTGATATCGAAAGCAGAATCATGGGTGCTGTTAGAGGTCTGGTTCCCTCGGGTTTTTTGGCTTCAAAAGCAAAAGAAAAAACTGAAGGCATCGCGGCTTACTCGCAGTTTTCATCGGGAAGTCCGCACCTGACGTTGCCGCCCGATTTGTACGCGGTGACTGGAAATGAATTGATACTTTATTTTGCCCACATGGTATTGACCGAAAAACCCGGCCAGTTTCGATTTGAAGTTGATTGCCCAGTTGGAGCCATCAATGGAGCTGCATGGCGTTTCACCCCATTGGCTGCCCATGTTGGGAAACATCCTTTGAGCCTTCGCGTGTTCGATTCAAACGGTGCTCTGCTCGCCAAGGCGGCATCGGTGTTGCATGTGAGTGCCGTCGACGCGGGTGTCCCACGCGAGTCGTGCACGATGCTGGCGATCGGCGACAGCCTCACTGCAGCGGGTATTTATCCTGATGAGATTGCGCGGCTCTTCGAGCTTTCGAAAAGTCCGCAGCTGAAAATGCTTGGAACGCAGACGCGCAGACCTCCGAACTCGCCAAGAAAGCAGGTCGCTTACGAAGGCTTTGGCGGCTGGTCATGGAAATCATTTCTCACCCGCTACGATCTCACTGAGCCTGAGCCAGGAAAAACAAACAAAAGTCCTTTTGTTTTTCCGGGCAACGAGCCGCCCGAGTACAAGATCGATGTCCAACGCTATTTCAAGGAGCGTTGCGGTGACCACACGCCGGACTTCATCACCGTACTGCTGGGGATCAACGACTGTTTCAGGCTCAAAGCTGATGATCCCATAGCCATGGATCGTGGCATCACAGACATGCTTTTGAATGCGGAACATCTGATCGCAGAATTACGCAAGGCTGCTCCGAAATCAAAAATTGGTATTTGTCTGGTGCCGCCGCCCAACGACCGGCAATCGGCTTTCACGGCAAATTACAAAGATGCGTACCCTCGCTGGAATTGGCGACAGGTCCAGCACCGCATTGTGGAGCGGCAAATCAAACATTTTTTCGGGCGAGAAAAAGAGAATCTGGAGATCGTTCCGACGAACTTAAGCGTGGACACTTTGGATGGATACCCCCAGACCAATGCAGTGCACCCGAACGAGGCCGGTTATCGCCAGATTGCCTCCGCAATTTATGCATGGATGAAGCATCGTCTGACGGAACATTGAGTCGTTTTGAAAACGGGACGTTCATCAGATTCTTTTCTGCGAACACAACCAGCTGGATACCCTCGGTTCAAAGTGAGCAAATTTGGTTTTAACCTGAGGAGCGTTCAAAGTCGGAAGGCATTCCGGCTTCAGGAGGGTTCTGAAATAAGCACACCAGTTAAAAACACAAGTGTAACGGGGTTCGCGCGGCATAAACTGCAACTCGTTCTCTCGCTATGAATGCGTGACTTCAGACACGCTGTGATAGGTTTCTGGCGATCACACACCCCCGACCAACCTCATGCGCACATCATACGCGTTTGTTTTCATCCTTCACTCTGTAACGCTTTTCACCCAGCTCAGGACACTGCAAGCCGAGGGTGCCCCCGCATCTAAAGTGCTGGCACTGATTGATGCCGACCAGTCCAACCATATTGCGGATCTGGGTCGCGATGGTCCCGACGGCCGCATCAACCTTGCAGCCATCGCCTACCATTAC
>JBILLC010000462.1:0-2755 GCA_044376275.1 Chthoniobacteraceae bacterium
CCGCTCCCTCAAGTGTTTGGACGTTCTCAAATGGCGCCGAAGATGTTGTTGGGGGCATGCAATCAGAGCTTATGGGTGATGCTGTGGTGATTGGAGGTTCGCTGGTGCTTAATGGACAGAAAGCGTTTCTAAGGACTGAGCCGGTTGCCCGTCCGTTTTTGGAAAAAAGTCTCGAGGCGTGGTTGTATGTTGATGATCTCAATCAGAGGGGTGGTGGAGTGATTGGCATTGAGGGAATCAAAGAGCACGCATTCGACTCTGTGGTTCTCGGTGAGGCTTCACAAAAAAGATGGCTCGCTGGCAGCGATCATTTCCGGCGTACAAAGCAGACAGAGGGGGGCGAAGAGGCAGCCGGACCGAATCAAAGAATTCATCTCGCGATTACTTACTCCCCGGATGGAACGATCGCTGTATACCGGAATGGAAAACTTTATGGCGAGCCGTACCGAAAAACTGACCTGAATCGTTTTTCTGGCGGCGACGCCCGGGTTTTGATCGGCTTGCGTCACACAGGCGCGGCGAATGGCTTTTTCCGCGGTCGAATCGATGAGGCCCGCTTGTACGACGTGGCACTCTCAAGTGAGCAAGTTTCGGCGTCGTTTGCAGCCGGCACGGTGACAGACACGACTTCGAATGAAGTGCGGAAAGATGCAACCGACGATGATGGTCTTTCTCTATTACGATTAAGTGCAAAAGATATCGCCGCGCGAATCGCCACCCTCGCCAAGGAGCACCAAGGTCCCCGGTTTGACACAATAGTTTCAAAGGAAACGCATCCGCTTTTTCTTCTTATGAAAGCCGCAAAGCTTAGTTCTCAAAAATTTTCTGAATTTGCTAAGGAGTATCGGAAAACAATGCTGGCGTTGGTTGAGTCAAATAGACTTTCGAATGCGAGGAATTTTGAGCAAGTGTGGGATTTGAGTGACCCGAAATCGGGCTGGTATTTGAATGGCCCAGACGTGGTTTTTTTTGAGCGTGGCGATTTCAGGGTCTCGCGCGAAGGAGGTTTTGTTTTTTCTTCGATTCTTCCCGCGGGAATCGGCTCCAGTTCTATCTTCGGATCGCTGGGCGGTATCGTCACATCACCAGAGTTTCGCCTTCACACCAAGAGCGTGAGTGTGCGCTTTGCTGCATCTAACGGGGGCATGTTGCGGATTATTCCCGACAATTATCCTCTTGGAAATAATTCCGGGATTTTCCAGCGTGCAGTGGTTAATCGACGCAACTCTGAGTGGCTTCGACTCGACAGCTCATACCGCGTGGGGTGCAGTGCATACATCGAGCTAACAACGCTCGAGCACCAGACTCGCCGAGCAGATCCGCCGAAAGATGGCGCCGCGTTTGCGAAAGACATGTCGGAATTTCTTGTCGAAAAAGTTGCCTTCCATGATGGGGAGCAATCGCCGAAAGAGGAATTTCCAGGCCTCAGCCATTCGTTGAAGCGTGTAAACTCCTTGAATGCTCAGGAGTGTATTCAAGAGTTTGCCGAAATGTTGACGGGCTGCGTGCAGTCATGGCTGCAGCACTCCATGAGCGAAGCGCAGCGTGAATTGCTCGATTCATGTGTTCAATCCGGGCTCTTCACGACTGCCTTGGATGCTGTGCCTGCTCTTGCAGAGGTCGTTGATCTCTACAGACAGCGCTCTGCAGCGACGGTTCCCCCATCGTATGTTCCGGGTGTACTTGAGCACGAGGGCGTCGATGCGCCACTGCTGGAGCGCGGTGATCACAAGCGGCCAGGGGAAATGGTGCCGCGCGCATTTCTTGAGGTGCTCGGTGGTGCTCACGTGAAGGGCACTCAGAGTGGCCGTTTGGAATTAGCGGGTGCCATGTTGTCGAGTCAAAATCCGCTGGTTCCGAGGGTTATGGTCAACCGAATATGGCATTGGACCTTCGGTGCGGGAATCGTATCTACCGTGGATAACTTTGGAAGAATGGGTGAGAAGCCGTCTAATCCTGATCTCCTTGATTTTATGGCGAGGCGGTTGCTGTCGAGTAAGTGGTCTCTAAAGCAGATGCTGGAATTTCTTGTGACCTCGGATGCCTTTCAACGAGCATCCGCGACAAGCCCGATGGCGGCGCAGAAAGATCCGTCCAACCATTTGTTGAGTCATCATAATTTGCGACGGCTTGATGCAGAGCCGATTCGAGATTCGCTCTTGAAAGTGTCGGGTATGCTGGACAACACAAGGTCGGGTCCGCAACTCCCACCGAATGCACCGTGCCGCAGCGTCTATCTCAAGCTCAAGCGGAATAGCTTCCCGGGTCTCTTGGCGACTTTTGATGCGCCAAAGCCATTCACAACCATTGGAAGACGTGATGCCACAAATGTCCCGGCACAATCTTTGACTTTGCTCAATGATCCGGCGATTCATAAACTCGCTGAAAGTTTCGCGGCGAAATCGTATGCAGTGGCAGCCGATCCAGCGAGGTGCGTAAAGCTCATGTTTGAATCGGCACTCGGTCGCACCCCCACGATTCAGGAGGTGCAAGCTGCCCTTGAGGCGTATGGTTCAAAACATGATTTTGCGGGGCTCGCGCATGCAATCTTTAACCTCAAGGAGTTCATCTACCTTAGGTGATGCCGCTGCCGCAGACAACTAATTGTATGAAGACATCTCCCTTGACGCGGCGCCAGATGCTCGCGAATTGCTCTCTTGGATTCGGAGCCGTAGCGCTTGGTGACATTTTCACCAAATCGTCCATGGCTTCGCAGGGTGCATTAGCGCAGTTCCAACGGACCAACCCGAAAGTC
>JBILLC010000463.1:0-2750 GCA_044376275.1 Chthoniobacteraceae bacterium
AAGAGTACGATGCTCATCTCCAGAGAGCTGGGAGCTTTCTTTTTTCTTGGCATCATCCTCACCTCCCTGGAGCTGGAACCAGACGAACCAGCAAAAGACCGCTGCGGAAAGTGTACCCGATGCATCGACGTTTGTCCGACTGCGGCCATCACCGGACCGCATCACTTGGACGCGCGCCGGTGCATTGCTTACCTCACAATCGAACTCAAGGGGTCCATTCCCGTCGAATTCCGGCCGCTCATCGGTGACCGGATCTACGGATGCGATGACTGCGCTGCGGTATGCCCGTGGAACCGGTTTGCCGCTGAGTCTAAGGAGGCGCGCTTTGAGGCGCGAGAGTTTGTCCACGGCTGGAGCCTACGCGACTTTTTAGCGCTCGATGAGGAGTCGTTTCGGCGACTCTTCAAAAAATCGCCTATCAAGCGCATCAAACGACGAGGTTTTCTGCGAAACGTATGCGTCGCACTTGGAAACACGGGGACCGTCGACGATCTCCCCGCACTCAGAGCCGCAGCGATGGATCCAGAGCCGCTGGTAGCGGAGCATGCGCAGTGGGCGATTTGCGCTCTCAAAGCGCGTCTCAAATCTAGCTTAAAAGCCGCCGAATGAACGCAGACCGGCACCGCATGAACTGTGTTTTTGAGTTCTCAGAGAGGAGCCGGGCATAGTTTTCCCGTTGACTCTAAACGGCTCAGGGTTCGTAATGGGGTTGTTGAAAGGGTGAGGTGGCTGAGTGGTCGAAAGCAGCGCTTTGCTAAAGCGCCGTACTCCAAAAGGGTACCGAGGGTTCGAATCCCTCCCTCACCGCTCTTTCTCGAGTTGTCCTTCGGCTTGGAATCTCAAAAAGCGAGAAGATGGGCTTTCCAGAGATTCTAAACTCGAATACGACTTCAGAAGTCTCTCGTGTAGAGCCGTCATAACATTTTTTTGCTGAATTTCGGCGAAGGCGAGGGACTGATGCAGAGTAATGATCACGGGCTGTGGCTCAGCTTGGTAGAGCGCTTCGTTCGGGACGAAGAGGCCGCGGGTTCAAATCCCGCCAGCCCGACCACCTTGGGTGTTTCGAAAAATCAGTTGAGCAACCCGGAAATCTTCCCAGGATAGAAGCTTATACCCCGACAGCACCAGACAACAATCTGCCGTGTCACAGACCAATTCCTTCAACTCGGAGTCTGTCTTTAGCAGAAAGATACGGGGCAGCACTTGTGTCACTCCTGACCAGAGAACGGATCGTGTACAAAGGCGTTACGGTTTGCCGCGTTAAACGCGAGCCACTCTTGGAAACCGCACCCAGCGCAGCGCGTATTCCTCCATCCAAAATTTGGGGCCGCATCAAACTTGCCCGATGCTGCTCACTCCGACGGTAAACTTACGTTTCAGTCTCGGATCTTACCCGAAATCGATTTCTACAAACCGCCGTACTTCATTTTGTGAACAAAAGTGTCGCTACTGTCCAGCCGGTCGTGACGTGCCTGGTAACCTTTGCTTCTTAGGGACCAAACTTCGATCGCGAATTCGACAAGCTTGGGTCCCGTTTGATTTTTTTGGGTCAGTTTGATCGCACTGCGCACTCACTGCGTCGTAACCGTCCTCAACGAACCTTCAGGCGAAGATTCCGAAACCAAGTCTCATCATTGTGATCCGTTAGCATCAAGCGTCCCTTCCCGGGGGCAAATCCCGCCTTGTTTTTGAATTTGCTCGCTGCGATCCGCTCGGTCCACTCATGCCTTTGCGTGTCAGCCTCGCAGGCTAGCACGCCGTTCAACCAGTGCTGAATCTTTCCATCATCCACTACAATCTTACTTTTGTTCCACTCGCCGGCGGGTTTCAAACCCTTGTCTTTGACTGGCTCTTTGATGTCGTAAATCGAGGCTGTGGTGTGGGAGCCGCCTTTGAGTCCATCGGGATGACCATTGTCATCAATCATCTGGTACTCGATTCCAAGCCACTCCTTACCCCCAACCTTCGTCACCCAGTACTTAATTCCGTTGTTGCCCTTTTCTGAAACCTTCCACTCCCACTCCAACTCAAAACTCGCGCATTCGAGTTTGCTAATCAGACTGCCCCCCTTTCCCTTGAGGTGAATGATCCCGCCGTCCTCCTCCGTCCAGCCACCCGCAGGAGCGTCACCGTTGGTATCAGTAAAATCCTTTAGAGAAAGAGCCGTCTGGTCGCCTGCGAAAACCAGAGTGGATGACAAAAATATACCGATCAGGAAGCGTTTCATAAGTTGGAGGGTCAATCGCGGCGGATGTTCAGAATCAGAACCCCGTTTTAAGCAGTGGGCTCAAACCGGTTCCGAAGTCTTTCCAAAACAACCTCCACTCGGCAAGTACCGCCTTTCACCTTTATCACGGGCGGGGCTCCGGCAATAACCTCGGGAAATCGACCTTTTCTCAACTCCTGTGCTGACAAGTTTAGCTCGAATTGACACATTTCGCCTTGGTCAGCGGTCACGCCCTGACCTTCACCTCCACCCCCCTATGAATACACGTCGGTCTTTCCTTCGCACATTTACCGCAGCAGGCGCTGCATCATTCCTTTCCGCCCGCTCTTATGTCCGGGCGCAAGGGTCAAACTCCGCGATTCGAGTCGCCGGAATCGGTGTCGGCGGTCGCGGTTCGGGACTTTTCAAAGAGGCATATGCAACCAAAGGTGCGAGATTGGTAGCCCTTTGTGATCTCGACCCAAAACGAGTCGCCTCCGGGAAAGCGACTTTTGAGGCAGATCCTGCAATGGGAGGCCAGCAA
>JBILLC010000465.1:0-2745 GCA_044376275.1 Chthoniobacteraceae bacterium
AACACGCTGAGCATGCTCAGGGCGACGCCCGAGGAGCGCGTTGAACTTGGGAAGGCGACCATTCGCGCCCTCTGGGTTCCCTCCCCAAGCATTGGTGATGGGAAACTGTTTGTTCGACATCGTCAGGGGGTGCGCTGTTACGATCTCTCGAAAGCCAACTGACGGCTGTTTTGTGCATTACACTCCCACAGGACCGACCCTGAAACCGCAGCAGCCGCGTATTAGAACCAGCATTCGCCATATCCCACCGCATCGAGCTTCCTTCCACCATGATCATTCAACCAAAAATCCGTGGTTTCATCTGCGTCACCGCCCATCCAGAGGGATGCAAGGCGCACATTCAGCAGCAGATTGATTACGTACGCTCCAAAGGCAGCCTCAGCGAAATGCCAAAGAGCGTGCTCGTCATCGGTGCGTCCACTGGTTACGGGCTCGCGTCCCGCATCGTGCCTGCATTTGCAGGGAATGCCGCCACCGTTGGCGTGTTTTTTGAGCGCCCTTCCGAGAACGGCAAGCCAGCGAGTGCGGGCTGGTACAACAGCTGCGCGTTTGAGCAAGCCGCGAATACAGCGGGCCTCTACGCGAAAAGCATCAACGGCGATGCGTTTTCGACCGAGATCAAGGATCGCACCGTCGAACTCATCCGCAAGGATCTTGGAACTGTGGATCTGGTTGTTTACAGCCTGGCCTCACCACGCCGCACGCATCCAAAAACCGGAGAGACCTACAAATCTGTCCTCAAGCCTGTTGAAAAAACATTCACGGCGAAGACGGTCGACACCGACAAGGGGCTTGTGACCGACATCTCCATCGAACCTGCGAGCGCTCAAGAGATCAGTGACACGGTTCAAGTCATGGGAGGAGAGGACTGGGAAATGTGGATCGAGTCGCTGCAGACAGGTGGCGTCCTCGCAAAGGGAGCAAAGACAGTCGCATATTCTTATATTGGACCCGATTTGACTTGGGCGATCTACCGAAACGGCACGATCGGCCGTGCGAAGGAAGATCTGGAAGCGACAGCCCGACGGCTTCATCAAAAACTCTCCCCGGCTGGCGGCGGAGCATTCGTGTCCGTGAACAAGGCGCTAGTCACCCAGGCGAGCAGCGCCATCCCAGTGGTTCCCCTCTATATTTCCCTGCTCTATAAGGTGATGAAGCAAAAAGGCTTACATGAAGGATGCATCGAGCAGATCCAGCGCCTTTTTGCCGACCGCCTCTACAACGGTGCTTCGGCCACGCTCGACGAGGCCGGTCGCATCCGCATGGACGACTGGGAGATGCTCGCTGACGTGCAATCAGAGGTAGCCGCCCTCTGGCCATCTGTCACAACCGAAAACCTTCCGCAATGCTCAGATATTCAGGGATATCGCGATGAGTTCTTGCGTCTTTTCGGATTTGGCCTCCCGGGTGTTGACTACCTCGCGGATGTTTCGCCGGACGTAATTCTTCCATCGGCCTGATGGAGCCCCGGACGGTCTCCAGGAGCTCGCTATTGGGCAGTGGTTTGGATCACCCCTCGGCGGAGTGATTGCCGGCCGCTATTCAATCTACTTGCGCAACCGGCTTTTATTCAAGTCAGGCCGACAAGGCTCTAGGTCATGTCAGTCGTATTTAGGTGATTTCCAGTCTCCACCGACTTCAAGTTGCCACATTAGTTTTATTACGCATACTCCTTATCGAGGATTGCCGGTCGAAACCTCGACGCAGCGGATTTTCCTCTCCACTAATGGCTCACCTCAAGGGGTTTCCCTTCCTAAAGAGAATCGTCTCTGGTAGAGTCGCGCTCCACCCGTCACCGAAAGCATACGATTATGAAGCCACCCCTGTCATCCCGTTGCAGTTTTGGACCCGATAGCTCGCCGCTGCTTCACACCGATGGAGCAATTTTCCATTCGCGCCGGGACTTTCTTATCCGCTACGGGTCGGGGTTTGGGGGACTGAGCCTCGCCGCGCTTTTTGGGATCAATCCCTTCGATTTGAATGGAGCGCCGGTTTCTCTCGCCCCTGCAGCGCCACGCGGTCCGCTCGCGCCGAAGTTGCCACACTTCAAGTCAAAGGTGAAAGCGGTAATCCAAATCCACGCCGGAGGAGCTCCCTCGACGGTCGATACCTGGGATCACAAACCCGAGCTAACCAAGGCGAATGGGCAGAAACTTCCCGGATACGAAGGCATCGCATTAGCTTCTCCTTTTGCTTTTTCAAAACAGGGTAAATCCGGAATCGAAGTTAGCGAAATTTTCCCTGAGCTCGGGAAGCATGTGGACAGCATGGTGGTGATCAAATCGCTGTTCACTGAAATTCCAGACCACGAGATCGCTTCAAAAATGCTGCACACGGGTTCGCCGCAGCTGCCAAAGCCGAGCCTTGGCTCGTGGGTGACGTACGGCCTTGGGAGCGTGAACCAAAATATGCCGGGATTTATTTCGCTGGGGGGAAGCCCAAATTTCCGGCAATGCGCGTTCCTGCCCGGAATCTTTCAAGGCTGCAACGTGAACTACGATCCATCCGCGAGCCTCAGCACTATCCTTGCGAACATCAAAAGCGAGTTCAGCACGATGGATCGCCAGCGACGCCAGATCGATTTCGCCGCAAAGTCAAACTTGGAGCATGCGATGAAACTGCAGAAAGACGACCAGCTTGATGCGCGTATTCAGGCATTCGAGATCGCGTTCAAGATGCAAACCGAGGCGACGGATGCCTTCGACATTTCCAAAGAGAGCGAGGCGACCCGCGAAAAATACATGG
>JBILLC010000467.1:0-2737 GCA_044376275.1 Chthoniobacteraceae bacterium
TGCAGTCCGCTCACGCTGGCAGTGTGGATGTCTTGGATTGGAAAGTAGGGGTGAAGCGCCTGCTCAAATTCGAAGGGGCTGGATCCTGTGTTGTGGACGTTCCAAGTGATTTCCAGCGCGCGGCCGAGGCGGAACTCTAGCTCGAGGCGAAACGTGTGTGGCCATATCGCGAGTGTCTCCGGATCCGAACTGCACTCGAAACGCACCAGTGCCGAGCCATTATCAGGCGGCGTTGGTTCTTCTGGCACATTGATATCAGTGATTTGCCAGGGCCGCGTTCTTACCAACCCATGCATGGGAGACTCAGGATGGCTGGCTCGCGGTCCAAACCATGGAAAAATGACTGGCACCCCGCCCCTGATGGCCTTGCCGGGGGCGAGTTGGGTTTTTGCGCTCACAAAAAGCATGGGGGTCCCACCATTGGGCGTGTAGTGCATAAGGTGGGCGCCCTGAGTGCAGAATTCAGCGAAACCGAAGGACCCTTCGATCTTCAAAAACTCGAGCCCAGCGTGATTGACGCTGGTTTCGATCGAGTCGGGTTTATTCCAGGACTGGTTCGGTTTTGACATAGAATTTCTTGTGCTTGGAGCGGAGGGGGTGATAGGCAGCGGTCAAAAAAAAGCGGGGCTAAGAAAGGTGTGATTGTACAGTTAGCTTACTTTGTTAAGCTAATCGTCTCTTCCGGTACTGTTTGATATCAATCAAAATGAGCACAAAGTTCCTCTCCGCCGCCGTCATTGCCATCGCCTCCGTTGTAAAAGCTCAGGCGCCTTCCGTCGCTGCAGAGCCCCCGCCGGTGACGCCTTTGAAGGCATCGAGCGTGGAGCAGACGATCAAAAGTTTCCAGCTTGCGGAGGGATACCGTATTGAAAAAGTGATTGCGGAACCCGAGGTGAAAGAGCCCGTTTCGATTGCATTCGATGGCGACGGCAGGATGTTTGTGGCGGAGATGCGCACTTACATGCAGGACGCAGATGGTACTGACGAGCATGCGCCAACCAGTCGTGTGTCGTTGCATTGGAGCAGCAAGAAGGACGGTGTTTTTGATAAGCACTCGGTGTTTCTGGACGGATTGCTTTTGCCTCGAATGATTTTGCCTTTGGGCAAGGGCGAATTGCTGGTAAACGAGACCGACACGCTTGATATCTTCCTTTACAAAGACACTGATGGCGATGGTGTCTCCGACCAGAAGACGCTTTGGTACGAGGGTGGGCCGCGCGGTGGAAATATGGAGCACCAGCAGAGCGGGTTGATCTGGGGCATGGATAACTGGATGTACGCGACTTACAATGCGTTCCGTTTGAGATGGCAGCCCAACGGCCAACCGCCTATCAAGGAGCCAACGCCGAGTAACGGTGGGCAGTGGGGGCTCACGCAGGATGATTATGGAAAGCCATGGTTTGTGAATGCCGGCGGTGAGCGCGGTCCTTTGAATTTTCAAACGCACATCCTGTACGGGGGGTTCAATCTGAAGGACCAGTTTTCAGCGGATTTTGCTGAGGTTTATCCGGTCGTGGGGTTGGCCGATGTGCAGGGGGGCGACAAGAGGTTTAGGGCGGAAGATCGGACGCTGAATCACTTCACGGCAACATGCGGTGCGGAGGTGTTCCGGGGGGACCGACTTCCCCAGGATTTACGTGGAGACCTGCTCTTTTCCGAGCCAGTGGGACGGTTGATTCGGCGCACCAAAATCCAAGTCAAGGACGGGCTGACGTATCTAAGTAACGCATGCGACAAATCGGAGTTTATCCGTTCGAGTGATCCGTTCTTTCGCGCAGTGAACATGAACACCGCGCCGGATGGGACGCTGTTCATCACTGACATGTACCGTGGGATCATTCAGGAGGGAAACTGGGTCAAGGAGGGCTCGTATTTGCGCGGAGTGGTGAAGCAGTACGCCTTGGATAAGGTTGTCGCGAATGGACGTATCTGGCGTCTGGCTCACCGGGATTTTACCCCGGGCCCGCAGCCTGCGATGTATTCAGATTCAACTGCGAAGTTGGTGGAGCATTTGTCGCATCCCAACGGTTGGTGGCGGGACATGGCGCAACGCCAGTTGGTCTTAAGGCAGGACAAATCCGTGGTGCCTGCGCTCGTGAAGCTCGCGACAGGTGGCACAGAGAACTCGCTTGCCCGCCTTCATGCAATTTGGACGCTTGAGGGTCTGGACGCTCTCGATGCACACACGGTGCGCTTAAACCTCACTGCAAAACAACCTGAAGTCCGGAGCGCGGCGATCCGCGCGAGTGAAACGTTGTTTAAAAAAGGCGACGCATCGCTTGCCGAGGATTATGTGCGGCTTTCCTCGGATGCCGACGCGAACGTCGCTATTCAGGCGATGTGCACCATGCGACTGCTTGCCTTGCCCGCGTCAAAGAGCGTCGTGCAGAACTGTGCGCTCGGAAAAATGGGCGGCGCAGGAATGAAGGAAATCGCGAGGATGATGATGGCTCCGCCGCGGACCTGGGGGAAGGAATTCACTGGCGCCCAAGTGAGCTTGCTTCAGAAGGGGGATGCTATCTTTGCCGAGCTATGCTTTGCCTGCCACAATCTGGACGGACGAGGCACGCCGCTCGACGGCAAAGACGGTGTAACGCTCGCACCGCCGCTCGCTGGTTCGCAAACGGTGAACGGCCCTAAGGACGCATTTATCGCAGTCCTTCTTAAGGGCATTGGGGGCCCTATCAACGGCAAGACCTACGAGTCCCAGATGGTGCCGATGGAGTCCAACAACGAC
>JBILLC010000468.1:0-2732 GCA_044376275.1 Chthoniobacteraceae bacterium
TGATCCCCTCGATTCGCGAAAGCTTTTGAAAGGCGTCGAGCGCCTCGTCGTCTGTTGCGAAATCAAAGTCTATGCGTCCCTGATCGCGCAGGAACGCGTGCTCGGGGCCGACTGCGGCGTAGTCCAAGCCCGCGGACACGGAGTGAGTCAGCTGAATCTGACCGTCATCGTCGGTGAGGAGGTACGTTTTGGTGCCCTGTAGTACTCCGAGTTTTCCGCCTTTGAATCGCGCGGCATGGTCTCCGAGGGTGATGCCGCGGCCGCCGGCCTCGACGCCGAGCATGCGGACGGATTCATCGTTGAGGAAGGGCCAGAACAGACCGATCGCGTTGCTGCCGCCCCCGACGCAGGCCACCAGCAGGTCTGGGAGACGGCCTTCGCGCTCGAGGATCTGGGCGCGCGCCTCGTCGCCAATGACACGGTGGAAGTCCCTGACAATCATTGGATAAGGATGAGATCCAAGGGCTGAACCGAGGATGTAATGGGTGGTCCGAACGTTGGTCACCCAATCGCGCATCGCCTCGTTAATCGCCTCTTTGAGGGTGGCCTGCCCAGCGGTGACACCGACGACTTTAGCCCCCAGGAAGCGCATCCTCGCCACGTTGAGCGCCTGCCGCTCCATATCAACGGCCCCCATGTAGATCACGCACTCCAGCCCCGCCCTCGCACACACGGTCGCGGTGGCGACGCCATGCTGGCCTGCTCCAGTCTCGGCGATGATTCGCTTTTTGCCCATCCGTTTGGCCAGTAGAATCTGGCCGAGCGCGTTGTTGATCTTGTGAGCGCCTGTATGGAGCAGGTCCTCGCGTTTCAGGTAGATTTTCGCGCCGCCCAAGGTCTGGGTGAGTCGCTCGGCGAAGTAAAGGGGAGTGGGACGACCAGCGAAGTCTTTGAGGGTCGCGGCGAGTTCGGTCTGGAAGGTTTTGTCCTCCCTTGCCTGCGCGTATTCATCGGCGAGAGTGTGTAGCGCGTCCATCAAAGTCTCGGGAACAAACATGCCGCCGTAAGGGCCGAAGTGGCCGTGTTTGTCGGGAAGCGATTGCAGGTCGATCATTCCCACAGCCTAGGAACGCTTGGTGCATCCTGCCAATGGGAATGATGCGAGCTTGCAGGAATTGTGGAGACTCACGCGTCGAGTCGGGCTGCGGGGCGGCCCGTGTTGGTGCAAGTTCTTGGATATCCCGCCGAGGGTGTGTAGGTTGCCCAACGCCGCAAAGGCCGGCAGAACGGGCGCTCATTCCAAATAGAAATACCTCTGAATGCTATGTTAACAGCGATAATAGTGGCCGCGGGAAGTTCGCGGCGGATGGGCTTCGACAAGTTGTTTGCGGATCTGCGCGGCAAACCGGTGCTCTGGCACTCCATCGCGGCCTTCGCCAAGTGCGAGGAAGTGTCCGATCTGGTGGTGGTGACTCGGGCCGAGAATCTGCCGCAGGTCGAGGCTCTGGCAGCGGATGCCGCTCCCGGCAAGCGGTGCAGGGTTGTGGTTGGCGGTGCCGAAAGGCATCTCTCGGTTTGGGGCGGTCTGCAGGCGCTGGACTTGGCGGTATCCGAGTTTGTTGCCGTGCACGACGGGGCGAGGCCGTTGATCACCCCGGATGCGATCAGTGCGTGCCTTGCGCTGGCACGGCGCGATGGTGCGGCCTGCTGTGCTTCGCCGATTCCGGACACGGTGAAGCGCGTCGATTTGGACAGTGTGGTCACCGAGAGCGTGGATCGCAGCGGACTGTGGGCGATGCAAACACCACAGATTTTTGAAAGCAGCCTGATCCTTCAGGCGTATGCCGCGGTCATCACCCGCAGCGACATGGTGACGGACGAAGTTTCCGCAGTCCAAAAGTTGGGAAGGCGCGTGGCGCTGTACAACAACGAGGAATGGAATTTCAAGATCACTTTCCGGCGTGACATGGAGATGGCCGAGCATGTCTTGAAGTTGCGTGCTGAGACTGCCGTGAAAGGCAACACGCAGTGAGCGATGTTTCCATGTATCAAGTGACTCGCCTAAAGAACGGCGTCCGGGTGGCCACGGCTTGGATGCCGCATTTGCGCGGAGTGTGCGTGGGGGCGTGGGCTGGTGTCGGAGGACGTCATGAGGCCGAGGCACAGTGCGGAATCGCGCACTTTGTTGAGCACTTATTTTTCAAAGGCACGCGCCATCACTGCGCGAAGGAGTTGAGTTTTTCTGTCGAGGCCGTCGGCGGTTATCTCAACGCATACACGACGGAGGATCACACGTGTTACTACGCAAAAGCTGCGGCGCGGCACTTCGAGCGGTTGAGCACTGTGCTTCTGGAAATGTATGTGGGATCGACCTTCCCAACACAAGAGGTGGAGCGCGAACGCGAGGTGATTGCTGAGGAAATTCTTTCGTACAAAGATTCGCCGTCCCAATGGGTTGAAGAAATGCTGTCCGCATGCCTTTGGCCGGGTCATCCCCTGGGCAGGTCTTTGACTGGGAGCAAAGAAAGCATTTCAAAATTGTCGCGTCGTGATCTTTTGAATTTTCGCAACCGCTATTACACCGGAGCGAATACTATTTTCACTGTGGCAGGGCCCTTGCGGCATGCTGATGTGTTGGGTGTTGTGGCCCCCATTTTAGGTCGCATACAAAAGGGGAGGGCGGGCCGTGCCCGGATTGCGAGACCTCAAAAGTCGAGGGTTGTTGATGTGGCAAGGCAGGACACGGAGCAGGCCCACATGGCGCTTGGGTTTCATGCGTTCAGCCGCACGGA
>JBILLC010000471.1:0-2714 GCA_044376275.1 Chthoniobacteraceae bacterium
CGCGTGGGCAACCCAAGTTCAAAAAGATCAAGGCGCAGTCGTCTTTCTTGGCGACTCAATTACGCAAGGCTGGGGTGCCGATTTTAAAGGCGCATTTCCCGGAATGAAATTGGCCAATCGGGGCATAGGAGGCGACACAACCCGCGGCATGCTCATCCGATTGCAGGAAGACGTACTTTCTCTCAACCCCGCCGCGATTGTGATGCTGCTTGGAACCAATGACATTGAAGTAAACATCCCCACTGACGCGATCGGTCGCAATTTCGAGAAAATCCTTAAAGCAATTAAGTCTCACAATCCAAAGATGCCCATTGTGTTGTGCAGGATGTTTCCAAGCTCAGCTCAAAAAAATCGCCCGTTGGAGTCTATCAAGGCAGTAAACGCACTTTTTGAGGCAAGCGTGAAGGGTGATCCGCAAGTCACAATTCTTGATACTTGGACGTTGTTTGCGAACGCAGAGGGCGACGCCAATCCAGAGTGGTTTAAAGACCTCCTACACCTCAACCCCGAAGGCTACAACCGTTGGGCAGGCGGATTGAAAACAATTTTTGCGACACTTGGATTCATGGACAGGGAGATGGACAACTTCCAACCCGAACCAGGATTTGCGAGCCTTTTCAACGGACGCGACCTCACCGGATGGGGCTTCAGGCCGACACCCCCGCGAAACAAACCAGCCGCACCAAAACCAGACGCACCCGTATTTGTAGATATACCGACAGCCGTTGCATTTGACGGCAAGACCACAAGTAACGATGACCGCTATCGCGCGATCAACGGGCGTCTGGTTGTGGCCACTCCTCCCGAGGGTCGCAGAATTCAGCAGTTATGGACGACTAAAGAGTTCGATGGGAATTTCATCTTAAAGCTCGAGTTTCGTGCCGCGCCGAACGCTGACAGTGGCGTATTCATTCGCCAACCCCAGCTGCAGTGCCGCGACTACCCTCTGGCCGGTCCCTACAAAGATCTTAAGAACTATAAAGTCCATGACTGGAACGAACTAGTTGTCACCGTCAAAGACGGCGTCGCCCGCGCCGAATGTAACGGCGAATTGCTCACCAGCGACATGAAGGTGCCGGCGACGGGCCCGATTGGACTGGAAGGTGATCGCGGACAAATGGAATACCGCCGAATTCGTCTCAAACAGCTAGAGCCCTGAGCGGGCTGATGCTTGCCAAGTCAAACAACAGAGTCAGAACTTTCTGTATTCCGACAGTGATGGAAGTTCCCTCACTAAGGGGAAATCCATCAACGGTGATCGCGTGATCGCTTGACGTATTTTTCGAGGTGGAAGTGCGCGAAACCAAGGTCCACCTTGTGGCGTGCTTCCAAACGAAGTCCCTGCCGGCTCTCAACTTTTTCGATTGGATTCACCAAGACCAGTCGGCCGCCTTCTTTCAGTAAAGCCTGCGCCGCATCGAAAAGTGAAGCGACTAGCGCCCTCAAATCACTGATCGGAACGCGCTTCCCAAGCGGCGGGTTAGTTACAATCAAAGTCAGATCGCGAAGATCCTCCAACGAGGGAATGCTGGACGCATCGCGAAAATCACAGGCGGCGAATTGCATTCGCGGAACTGGCTGTGTGCGCAGCGCAGATCGGATATTCATCTCGGCGATTCGGATCGCATCTTTTTCCAAGTCACAGCCGAACAACGCGCAGACATCGCCCTTCAAAGCGCACTCGGCAAGCTCAAGGCCTGACCCACAAAACGGATCCCAAATCCGTTCGTTCTCAGCTAACCCCGCAAGACGTGCCATCGAGGCCGCAAGCGGAGGATGCGACGCCGCAGGCACGTCCGCGCGGCGGTACGCAAACCTTGGGTCAGGCCGGACTCTTGGACGTAACTCTACTCGAATCCCGGACGCTGATTCACGAATGCTAACTTCCCACAACGCCTCCCGGGGATCGTTTAGAAGCTCCGGGCGGCTGGCGTACACTCTTTCCGCAATCGTGCGGACGATTCTGGCGTCAGCTTTGCGCGATGCAAATTCCAAACGGTATCTTATCGACCCGGATGTAAAGCCATCCACAATCCGTTGCACGGAATCTGAAGTGATGATTTTGCAAATCGCGCTGCTATCCAACGGGGCGCCAGCACGCGGAAGCGGTGGAAGCTCTCCAAGCGGAAAGCGAATTTCACTGAAGCATCGCATTGCAAACACATCGCGCAAAGCGAATGGCTTTTGAGCCAGCAGTTCAATCCGGCCACCACCGCTTCGCAACACTCGAAAGACCCCAACCAACGCCGCGGCCTGCGAGATTTCATCCAGCACGAAAGACTCAAGACCGCTGCGACATTCCAGGTTCAGCCTTAGTTCTCGGAAATTTTCAAGACGCCTATCAAAATCGAGTCTCCCGTTTCCGAGACTGCGCGCTATGTTAGCTTGAAGCCGTTGCGCAGATCTGATGGCGTGCCCCCCTTGTCCTAGAACCGATCGCCTGAGCGTCAGTTCGCCGCCGATCAACTCTAAGGTTTCTGCGATAATTTTGTTTTCGCGAGCGCTCTTCGTTTTGTCGAGGAGCTCAAGTAACCGCTCCTCCTGTAACGCTCCAGCGCCAAGTTTTGGGAGCGCAACCATTGCATAGCGGCGGACTTTTTCCTGCGGATCGTTCAGCAGCGCTGTCAGCCACGCGCGGGCAAGGTCTTTGTCATCGCTTGATCCAGACTCAGAGAACACAACGCCAACGGCTCGTACAACCGAGACCATTTGAA
>JBILLC010000473.1:0-2712 GCA_044376275.1 Chthoniobacteraceae bacterium
GGAAAAGTTCTTTGGCGTTCGCCCCTTGGTGAATTGGAAGCGCTCACCAAACAAGGAGTGCCGCTAACCGGCTCGCAGAATTTGGGTGGGGCAACGGTTACGGCTGGTGGGCTTGTGTTTGTGGCTGGGACTGAAGATGAGAAGTTGCGCGCGTTTGATGCGGATACGGGGGTGGAGTTGTGGTCCGCGAAGCTGCCGTTTGCCGGAACCTCCGCGCCAGCAGTTTATGAGGTGGGCGGTGCGCAGTACGTGGTGGTAACCGCGACCGGAGGGGGGCGGGTCGGCGGCCCATCTGGAGCGGGCGACGCGATTGTAGCGTTTCGCTTGAAAGGCGAGTGAACGACGGAACGAATATGGATTGAGCCGGCGTGGACCGAGGGTTGAATTGTGTATGGCTTGGTGTCACTCAATCATGCGCTAGTGTTGTGGTATGCGAAACGGTGTACATGGATGTTTTCTGGGCATTGAAGGTGGTGCCACGCGCTCCACGCTTGTGCTGGCAGACGCCGCTGGGAATGCGCTCGTTGAGCTACAGGGCGGCCCCGCCAATATCCGCCTTTTATCAGATCGCGGTCTCGCGTCCCTGTTGCGCGGGTTCGCAAAGCGTCTACCGCAATGCAGTGTGAGCGGGTTGTGCATCGGATTGGCGGGGGCGAGGACCGAGGGCGATTTAGAGCGAATCGAGCAGGCGGCCCATCGCGTTTGGCCTGATGTGGCGGCATACGCGACGAATGATCTTGAGACTGCGCTCGCAGCTTGTCCTTCTGTTGCGGGCGTGGCGGCGCGGGTTCTGGTGCTTGCGGGCACGGGTAGTTGCTGCTTTGGCCGGAGCGCGCAGAACAAATTAGCACGCGTGGGTGGACGCGGGCATGTGGTTGGCGATCGGGGGAGCGCATGCGATATCAGCCAGCGGGCACTCAAAGCGGTGATGGCTGAGTATGATCACAGCGGGCGCTGGCCTCGGCTCGGGGGACGGATTCTCAGGACGTTGTTGCTGAATGATGCTGAGGATTTGATCCCTTGGTCCATGCAGGCGGACAAGACCGAGATCGCCAGCCTAGCGGTTTGTGTGTTTGAATCTGCTGCTGCGCGGGACGAGCTTGCAAAGTCACTTCTGACGGAGGCCGCGCAGGCACTGGCTGACGATGCAGATGCGTGCGCACACCGATTGGCACGCAGATCAGAGCGGGTGCAATTTGTGATGAATGGAGGCGTGTTGTTGAAAAATCGGGCTTTTGCGCGAGATGTTGCAAGGCGAGTACGCCGGCTCTGGCCTCGCGCGATTTTTTCCATGGTCGAGGGGGTGAGCGCGTGGGGAGCAGTTCGGATTGCGATCGACCGCGCACTCCAAGGTGCTGATTCGAGGCGACCAAGTAAGGTTCCTGTTTCATCTAAAATTGCGCTCGATGCAGGCGTGGGACCTGCCGCTGATCGCGGAGCCGCGTTGACTTTGGAACCTTCCTACGGGGGCCTTCTGCCTGAAGCGGAGCGTCTGAATGATTTTCTGAATCAGTCCCCGACCGAGCAGCGCAATCCCCGTTCAATGAAACTCGACCGAATGAGTTTAAGGGCGGCCGTTGATTTGATGTTGGTCGAAGACATGGGCGTGCCCGTGTCTTTGCGCTCTGAGCGTTCTTCAATCGAGTGGGTAGTCCGCCGGATTCTTGGTGCGTTCAAGGCAGGCGGCCGCCTGTTCTATGTCGGCGCCGGCACCAGCGGCAGGCTCGGGGTCTTGGACGCGAGCGAATGCCCGCCCACTTTCCGTGCAGAGCAGGAGCAGGTGCAAGGAATTATTGCCGGCGGGCGGCGTGCTCTTTGGACCGCGGTTGAGGGTGCTGAGGATGACGACGCGGCGGGGGCAAGCTCCATCGCGCACCGCGGTGTGAATCGACGGGATGTCGTGGTAGGGATTGCTGCCAGCGGACGCACACCCTTTGTCTGGGGTGCGCTTGACGAGGCGTCGAGGCGTGGCGCCGTGACCGTGCTGATTTGTTTCAATCCAGCGCTCAAACGGATGCGCTCCGGGAGTGGGTCCTTTGTTCCAGACAAGATTATCGCGACGAATCTGGGTCCTGAGGTGCTTACTGGTTCCACCCGACTGAAGTGCGGCACTGCGACGAAGCTTTTATTGAATATTTTCACCACACTTTCCCTGGCCAAAAGCGGGAAGGTGATCGGTAACCTCATGGTGGATTTGAACCCCTCGAATCAAAAGCTTCGGAGTCGCGCAGTGCAGATTGTCTGTGAGCTTTCTGGCTGCGATGAGGTTCGTGCCCGTGCGGCATTAAAGAAGGCGGGGTGGGTTGTGAAGCATGCCGTCCGGTTATTGGGACGCCGCTGAAGGCTGTCGGGCTATGCGTGATTCGATCGCTGGGTTGCCGTATCAAGTATGGCTGGCTCGTGCGTTAGTTTCGCGCATCATAGTCACGCTCCATTTCCCTAGTGACCATGATTATCATCGATAACGAGTTTGCTGACCTCACAACTCCCAGTGGTTTGATGCGCACCCATGTGTTTCGCCCCGCTGCGAACGGACGCTTCCCTGGAATCATCCTGTTCTCTGAAATCTTTCATGTGACCGGCCCGATCCGCCGTACAGCTGCGTTTTTGGCCTCGCATGGATTTGTAGTGGCAGTGCCTGAAATTTTTCACGAGTTTGAGCCGCTTGGCAAAGTCCTCAAATATGACGCGGAGGGGACGGACCGTGGGAAT
>JBILLC010000472.1:0-2712 GCA_044376275.1 Chthoniobacteraceae bacterium
GGGGTCCCTGTTTGGCAATTGCTTGGCGGAAAGGCCAGAGAACGTGTCAGGGTATACAATAGCTCGGGAGGGCCCAGTTACGGACGCCGCACCGGTGCCCACACCGATCAGGGCTGGCCGGGCCACGGCGACATCGGAAAACAAGGACCGCTCGAGGACAACTGGAGTTCCAACTTTGCCGCCGGAGATCTCGCCGAGGAACTTCTGGCTGAAGGTTACACCGCGATGAAGTTTTGGACCTTTGACAGGGCTTATCATGAGCACGGCCCGCATTTTCTTCCGTGGAGCGCGGTCAAGGAGTGCCTGCGCCCCATGGAGGAAGTCCGTGCGCGGGTGGGAGACCGCATGGAAATCCTGCTCGACGGACACGGCTTCTTCCAACTGCCAGCGGCTCTCAGAATCGCGGAAGCGATGCGGGATTTGAAACCACTCTGGCTCGAGGATGTGATGCGCATCGACTGTGCAGACACGCTCGCTGACTTTCGGGACAAGGCGCGGCTGCCGATCGCTGCGAGCGAGATGCTCGCCACCCGCGAGGAGTACCGGCTCATCCTTCAAAAGCATGCTGCAGATTACGTCATGATCGATCCGACCTGGGTCGGCGGGATCAGCGAAACCCGCCGACTGGCGGAGCTGGCTCAAGCTTACAATCTGCCCGCCACAATGCACGATTGCACCGGACCGCTGACTCTATTCGCGGGGATGCAAGTGGCAACAGCTCTTCCGAATGTCGTGTTTCAGGAGTCGGTACGCGCACACATTCGCACCTTCTATAGTTCGCTGATTGAAACCAATATTTCCATCGAGCATGGATTTGCCCTACCCCCTTCGAGCCCAGGCCTCGGAACACGGTTACGGCCCGAATTGTTCGTGCCTGGACAGCACGGCCACCGCATCTCGCGGTAAACCACCGCGCCGGCCACCAGCTGCTTTTGAAAAGAGAGCTTCCGCTCAAGCTCTCCTGGGGTTTAGGTTTTGTACAGAGCGCGTTCCCCCTCCGCCTCATGAAATCGCCCACCCGTTCCTTCCACAGCCTCGCAGGAGTCGTTCTGCTGACCGCAACGTTTTTCCATGTTTCGCGGCTGCCCGCAGCGCAACCCACCGGGGAGTCATCCGAATCTGTCGGAAACTCCACGGCATCAGCGAGCGGACCCGCCGCAATACAGCAAAGCCGCGAGCAAGAGGCTTTCTTTGAACAGAAGGTGCGCCCCCTTTTGGCAGACAAATGCTTTTCCTGTCACTCAATCGAGTCAAAAAAACAGAAGGGCGGTCTCCTGCTCGATTCACGCGACGCGATCCTAAAAGGAGGCGAGTCCGGCCCTGCCGCAGTAGAGGGCCAGCCAAAAGACAGCCTGATGATCCGTGCGGTGCATTATCACGAGCCGGACCTGCAGATGCCGCCGAAGGAAAAGCTCATGGCAAAAGATGTCGCAACATTGGAACAGTGGGTAACGGGCGGCATGTATTTTCCGGCCCCAAAAACCGTATCCAGCCCCGCGCGAAAGGTTGACTTGACCGAAGGGCGTAAATTCTGGGCGTTTCAACCGCTGACCAAGAGCAATCCGCCGACGCAGAATTTTCTACAAAAGCCGCGCGGACGCATCGACGAGTATGTGCTGGGAAAACTCGCGGAGCACGCCATCACGCAGGCGCCCGAGGCTTCGAAAGCTACTTTGCTGCGGCGGGCAAAATTCGATTTGCTTGGCCTGCCGCCAACGCCCGAAGAGGTCGTTGAATTTGTTGCCGACAAGGATCCGAATGCCTACGAAAAGCGGATCGACGCTTGGCTTGCGTCTGCGCAATACGGGGAGCGCTGGGCGCGGCACTGGCTCGACCTGACACGCTACTGCGACGTGGGCGAGTCTTGGATGGATTCCAAGGGTCAATCATACCCGTACCGCGACTGGGTCATCGCAGCAATAAACGCAGACGTTCCATACAACCGCTTCAGCACGCTACAGCTAGCGGCAGACCTTGCACCCGACGCCGAGCCGACGGATCGGGCCGCGCTAGGTTTTCTGGGACTTAGCCCGACCTACTGGAAAGAACTGCAGCTCCCAGTCGAAATCATTAAAACGATCGTATCTGATGAATACGAGGAGCGCGTGCACACTCTCTCGAGTGTGTTTCTTGGCATAAACCTCGCCTGCGCCCGCTGTCACGATCACAAGTACGATCCGTTCACCTCAGAGGATTACTACGGGATCGCGGGTGTTTTCGCCAGTACACGCACCTCCGAGCATTCGCTTTCAAAGGAAATTGACGGACAACGCGCAGCCCAGCTCCGTCGCGAAGCAGCCAGACACGAGGAGGAAATCAAAAAACTCAAAGCAAAGAAAACCGAGGATCACTCGCAGAAGATCACCGAGCTTGAAGCAGCGATTTCGGCAATTAAAGCCGACCCGGCCTACGGCGCGCTGCTTGTGACCGGGGTGCGTGATGGCAGTCTGAAAGTGGAGCCGGCCATCGGCAAGCACGGCAGCCGCATCGTGTACGAGGACACGCCACAGGACATGGCGCTTGAGGTACGCGGGAATCCGAATCGCACCAGCGGCGTTGTACCGCGACGGTTTCCTGCTGTGTTCGAAAAAGGTGCGCCTCTGCGCTTCTCTCATGGGAGCGGAAGACTCGACCTCGCGGATGCGCTCTTCACCCACGCGCGTGATTTGGTTGCACGCGTCATGGTGAACAGAATCTGGGCGGCGCACTTCG
>JBILLC010000474.1:0-2710 GCA_044376275.1 Chthoniobacteraceae bacterium
CAACCGAAACGAGAGGTTCAAGTCCGCATCCGGATAATCCGTTGCCCACCGATGCACATTGTAGCGGCTCCGCCCGGTTCTTCCGCCGCTCTGATACCGCAGCCGCACAAAGGTAAACACATCCTTCTCGTACCCCGGAGGGTTTTTCCAATTCGGAACCTCGTTCGGATCCGACAAAGCCTCCCGAGCGGTTTTCGGATTCGGCGGCGGCACCCCATCGGCGAGCACGGCCCCAGCCAAAACAACGCCGTGCAACATTGCGCGCCCGAAAATGCGAACCAGTCTGGAGAAACATCGTCTCATTTCACTTCGCCCTCCTTCGCCCCCTGCGGTGTCGTGTTCGGGTTTTGTTCAACCGGCACCGGCGCCGCCGAATTTACGACCGTGTTTTTCCCGCGCTTGGATACGATTCTTGCAAGAGCCTCGAGCGCGGAACGGTCCCGCGGGTTAACCTCAAGGGCCTCCAACAAATGCCCGCGCGCAACCATCGGATCCGCGCTCTCAAGCAGCGTGCCGATTTTGGAATGCCAGCGCGGAGCCCGTTCCGGATCGAGTTTCAGCGCTCTCTCAAACACATCCACCGCCGCAGGCTGATTACCCATCTGCTCGTGTGCCCTGCCCAACCCCTCCAGCACCCGGATCGACATCGGGCTCACGCCCAAACAGCTCGTCGCGATTTCCGCCAGACGCGGCCAGTCCTTTTGCTTCCCGTAAAGTTCAATCAAACGCTCGTGCGCACCGGCGAAATCAGCGCTGCATTTCAGCGCACTTTGGAGCGTGGCGATCTCGCGCTCCTCCCGCCCAAGCGCACGGTAAATCTTCGTCAACCAAAACAGTGCTCCCTCGCCGTCATGCATTTTTGGTGCTTGGTTCAAAATTTCCTCGAACCGCACCCGAGCCGTCTCCAGATCTTTGGAGACAAAAGCCCGCTGCCCCTCGCGCATCAAATCCTCATAGGCCTTTCGGGCAGGTGTTCCTGCAGTTCCCTGATCCGGAACCGCAGGCTCGCCGCCCGGCTTTTGATCAGCAACCTGCGTTGACGTCTTCCACGTCAAAGACCCCGCCATATCCTGCACCCACGCCGCAGCGTACCTTGAAAAGTCTGCGTTCACCCGCTCCATCGGCCCGTAGATTTTAGAAATCGCTGCATTGATCTCGGCGCCTTTTCCCAAATCCTCGAGCAAAGCCCTTAGTTTCTCGACTCCAGACTTATTCACCATCCAGTCCACAATGAGACCCGCTTGAAAATACGCAAAGTCCAGCTCGGCACTGTCTCCCGTCCGGAATGCCTCGGACATGCGGTCAACTGGTGTGAACTGGCCCTTGATCAAACGCCCCGCGTGTCGGGGCCGGAAACGCTGGCCCCAAGCGGGATTCGCCTGCTGCTCCTCGTGAACGGAAATGCCTTCGCTCAGCCACCGGGGCATCCGGTTGCGGGTAAGGGTCAGAGTGATCGTGTGCGTGAACTCATGCCAGAGCGTCGCCTCCCAGCTGTGTCCCGCAGCGCGAGGCGATGCTGGACTGGGTGCTGTGATTACGCTCCCAAAACACACACCCAAATAGCCATCGCCGCCCGGCACACCGAAGGTGCGCACAGCAAAATCTTTTTGTTCGGGAAAAATCTCAACCGTCGTGCGAGCCGTGGATTTGAAGCGATACTTCATCGCAAGCTTGCCATGCGCGCGCTCCAGCAGACTTGTGACCCGATCCCCATACACTGCCGCCTCCACCGGAGCCATCCACACCTCAAAATGCTCAGACTCCACTCTCGTAAAACCCGCCACCCTGTCGCGTAATTCGAGTAAATTGAAAGCAGTGATGTCGTAGCCGTCACGGCGATGCACGTCCTCAAGGATCGGCCAAGCTTCCATCGAATGCCCAAGCCGCAACAGATCCTCAGCGAGCGCACGCTTTGCTGACAGCAAACCCGGGTCAATCGCCAGCGCCTTCTTCTGCAACTCGGCACCCTCTAAAAAACGGTACCGCGCTGAGAGCAAAACGCCCGCCCGGTGCAGCGCCCACGGGTTCTGTCCGAGTGACTTTTGCAAACGCTCGGGAATTTGTTGGGTCAATTCAGTGTGAGAGCGCGCCAACCGGAGCGCACATGACTCGTCATACCACTCGGGCAAACGGCTCAAGTGTTCATCCATCGCGACTGCGTCTTCCTTGATGAATGCGGTTTCAGCGAGCGCGGCGCGGGCTACCCACTGGTTCGGATTCGCCTCCAACGCCTTTAACCACTTATCAGTCGCCTCTTTTGACGAACTCCACTCAAGCGCCTTTCCCCAAAGCGCCATTAGGGTCGCGTTTTTCGGAAACTTTTTAAGACCGTCTTTTGCCCGATTCGACGCAAGCTCAGCGTCCCCGCAGCCCAGAGCGAGTTCCACCGCAAACACACAAGCCTCTTCGCAGTTTGGATCGTCACGCAAAGCGCGCTCAAAACAGGTCTCCAACACGACCTTCGCATCAGCGCCGGCCGCCTGCTTCAGCTTTCCCAACAAAGCCCAATCCAAGGCAGAGCGGCCCCACCAGTAACCGGTGACGTCAGGTCGGTTAACCCGTTCCATTGCGATTTCCCGCGCCACGCCACTGCGACCCGCCTGTTCAGCTTCGCGAAAACGTAGAAAGGGCCCGACCATACTGCGGGGCAGAGCTGTCTCCAGCTCCGCTGCCAATGACAGTGCCTCCTCCGATCGGTTCGCTGCCAAAA
>JBILLC010000475.1:0-2705 GCA_044376275.1 Chthoniobacteraceae bacterium
TTCGGTCCCGGTCGGGCGCCGGATGGAAATTTCATCCTCAGTGAATTGGAGCTGAAGGTGGGTCCTGCCGACAAGGCGGGTCAGGAGAAACCCGCGTCATTCGCGAAAGCATGGGCGTCTTTCGAGCAGGACAAATTCGGCGTCTCAAACGCGATTGATGGCAAGGACGATGATCCCGCGAACGGCTGGGCGATTGCAGGGGGCAAGGGGATCGGGATGCGCAATGTTGCTGTCTTTGAATTGGAGCGGCCCCTTTCGGATGAGGCGGGTGCCAAACTGCTCATACGGCTCTCACAAAAGGCGCGGGACAACTATCTGATTTCGCGCCTGCGCATCTACGTGACCAGCGCGGCTGAGCCTCTTTCCGAGGGGGCGACGCTGGCGGTGGCCGAGGCTGCGGCGGTGCCGAGGGAGAAGCGTGCACCCCAGCAGGTGGAAGCGCTCAACGCCTACACGCGCGAGGCCGACCCCGAGTACTGGCGGCTGAGCCGCGAACTTTCGCTTGCCAAGAAGCCGCTGGACCCGGATCCGCGCCACACCACCCTCAAGGACGCTCTGGCTACCGCTTCGCTGCCAATCCGTCTGGACCCGGCGCTTGTTCAACTGCGGATTGATGCCGAAGCCAGCAAGCAGCAGATCGCCAACAAGCGGCTCACCGCCGTTCAGGACCTTACCTGGGCGCTGATCAACAACCCTGCCTTCCTGTTTAACCGTTGATTTTGAATTGCTTCTTTCCAGTAAAACCAGTTTTAATCCTCAACCTCCAACTCCCCCTACTACCCCATGATCCATCTACCCGGCGGCAACTGTAGCGATCTCTGCAATTCAGAACTTAAAATGTCCCGGCGCGATCTGCTGCGCCTCGGCGGAACCGGCGTCATGGGCATGTCCCTCGGCACGATGCTAAACCTCCAGGCCCGTGCGGCGGATGCAGGCAAGGCCGGTGGTCCCGGTTGGGGCAAGGCGAAAAGCGTGGTGCTCATTTACATGCAGGGCGGGCCCAGCCATCTCGACCTGTGGGACCCGAAGGAAAACGTGCCGGATAACATCCGCTCGGCTTTTGGAACGATCCCGACAAAAATTCCGGGGATTCATTACACGGACATTCTGCCGAAGTTGGCGAAGTTGAACGACAAATTCACGCAGATCCGTTCGATGAGTTACACCCCCAACGGGCTGTTTAATCACACGGCTGCGATCTACCAGATCATGACCGGCTACACCACAGACAAGGTGAGCCCGTCGGGACAGCTTGAGCCGCCGGATCCGAAGGATTTTCCAAACTTCGGTTCGAACATCGTCCGATTGAAGCCATCCGCGGAGCCGATGCTGCCGTTTGTGATGCTGCCGCGCCCGTTGCAGGAGAGCAACGTGGTGGGCAAGGGTGGCGGTGCCGGTTTTCTTGGGAAGGCTTTTGACCCGTACACGCTCTATCCGCCCGGGGATGATCTGGACATGAACAAGATGGAGCGCCTGACGGTGGATGATTTGAAGTTGCCGCCGGAAGTCTTCGCACTGCGTCTGCAGCGCCGTGCTGAGTTGCGTTCGGTCATTGAGTCCGCGATGCCTGAGGTGGAGAAGGCGGTGGAGAAGTATAACCTCGACGACTATTATCAGAAGGCGCTGAACCTGATCATTTCGGGGCGGGCCCGCAAGGCTTTCGATCTCGGTGAGGAGACGGCTTCAACCCGTGACGAATACGGGCGCAATACGTTCGGTCAGAGCTGTCTGCTCGCCCGCCGTTTGGTTGAGGCGGGGACGCGCGTTGTGGAGGTGATCTGGCCGAAGGTGGCCAATTCCGACAAGCATTCCTGGGACCACCATGTGGGCCTCACCGACCGGATGAAGAACAACTCCGGTCCGCTTTTGGACCAAGGTCTGTCGGCATTTATCGGCGACATGGATCAACGCGGGCTTTTGGAAGATACGATGGTGGTGGTGATCGGCGAGTTCGGCCGTTCACCCATCAAAGGCGTGAGCACCTCGGGTAACGGCAACAGCGCCGATGGACGCGATCACTGGCCGTATTGTTACTCGGCGATTGTGGCGGGTGCGGGCATCAAACGCGGCTACGTGCATGGTCAAAGTGACAAGACTGGAAGCAGTCCGGCGGAGGATCCCGTGCATCCAACCGAGTTGCTGGCGACCATGTACCATGCTTGCGGGATTGATCCGGAGTCGATTGTTTACAATCACCTCAACCAACCGCGTGAGTTGGTGAAGGCGAAACCCGTGACGCGTCTGTTTGCTTGACCCGGGAAAAGTGTGGTGACAGCCGCTGAGGCCGCAGGCCCGGAGGGCCTGCGCTGGGTTTGCCGCCATCAGGGTGGGGTATTGTCTCCTCACTGGGTTGTGTTTGACAGGGGCGCGTTTTCGGGGCGATCGACGTCTGTGCGCAGCTGGGGCTGCGCGGTCCCAGGGGAAGACAGGTCGGGAAGGGTCGATGGCGGTTGAAGGTGACGGTGATCCGCCGTCCGGTCCCAGGGGAAGACAGGTCGGGAAGGGTGCATTGGCTTTGTCAAATCGTGCGGTTTGGGGGAGAATGACCGGCGTGGCAGCCCGCGATCGTCATGCCGAGAATTTCTTCAAGCACTTGGAGGTGGAGCGCAATGTTTCACCGCGCACGCTGATCGCCTACCGCCATGCGCTGGCGCGTTTTCGTGAATGCTATCCCGATGCCCCGGGCTGGACGCAGCTTGAGCCGG
>JBILLC010000027.1:0-10299 GCA_044376275.1 Chthoniobacteraceae bacterium
GGTAATGTTTGCCCACATGGCATGGAAAACCAACCAGAACACACTCACCAACGACATCTTTCCAAGGCGGCTCATCGGCGCTACGTCCGGGCTTCTGGCATTCGGCACCGGACTCGGTGGAACGCTCTTTACCTGGCTCACAGGGCATGTGGTCGCGTCTTTTGGATACGGCGCGATTTTTGTCGTCATGGGTGTGCTGCATCCGATCTCATTCCTGATCACGCGCCATTTTGTACGCGCCACCCTCTTGGATGAAGCAGCGCCGCAACCCGCATCAATTTGAACATGCGTATTCGCTCTATACAGGCTATTCCGATCCGGTTACCGCGGGACTTTGCAAATTCGAAGGGCACGGCGGGTTCGCCGACCACGCTGACTGGAAGCGGCGGCTATCGATGGTCGGCAGCCTATCCCGTGCTTTATTCGGTGAACTTTGAAACAGCACTTGTGCGTGTGGAATTGGAAAACGGGCTGGTAGGATGGGGAGAAGCGCAGGCACCACTCGCACCCGAGGTTGCCTGCAGTATTGTCAAACACCTGCTCGCCCCAGCGCTGATCGGTGAGATGTTCGATGGCTCGAGCGAACGCATCGCCTCGTTATGGACACGCATGTACTCGACGATGCGGGTGCGCGGCCACAGCGGTGGATTTATGCTTGATGCGATGAGCGGGGTGGATATCGCGCTTTGGGATTTGGCGGGGAAAATCGCTGGCAAACCGGTGTGTGCGATTCTTTGCGCTGCACCAAAACAGCAGATTCCTGCCTATCTTAGCGGGACTTCAGGCGACACTGCCTCGGCTCGCGCTGAGTTTGCGAAGCGTTACGCCGACAAAGGAATCGAGTTGGTCAAACTCTATTACGAAAGCGAATGGAGTGAACTCCTCGCCACCGCCGATGCACTGCCATCGGGACTATCATTTGCAGTGGACGCCCTCTGGCATATGCCGCGGGAAAGCGCGTCCACTATGGCCATGGATCTTGATGCACGCAACGCGCGCTGGCTTGAGTGCCCCCTGTACCCGGAAGAGGTCGATGCGCATCGCAGACTTGCAAAGGAAATGCGCACACCGCTGGCAGTCGGCGAGAGCTACCGCAGTCTGCGTGAAATCACACCGTTTTTAGACATCGCGCAAATTCTGCAGCCCGACCTGGGGCGCTGCGGACTGAGCGGCTCGATGGAAATCGCCAAGGGGTTTGCAGGTCAAACGATCCCCCATCTGAGCATTGCCATGGGGCCGCAGATTGCAGCTGCTTTGCATTTTGCGGCGGCTGCCGATCGATGCAGCCTGTGTGAATACAACCCAAACGTGCTGGCCACCGCGAACCAATTCCTTGCGCTTCCTCTGCAGTGCGAGGATGGTCATTACGTGATTCCTGATGCCCCGGGCCTTGGGATTGAATGGAACGATCGATTCGCAAGTTTGTGGTGACTGCGACGACCGAAGGACCGACGGACGGTGACGCTCCGCAAAATCAGCAAGGCCATCCAGACCGTGCAAGGCTCACGGGCATTCTCTCGAAATTCTCAGCCGCCAGATTTTCTCAGAATGCGATTTCTCAGAATGCGACAGTCTTTCCAGCAACCGCGATCGGATACAAACCACCTGCGCCCGGTTGAATTGGAGCCCGATCGGAAAGACTCCGTATCTCCGGAGCAAGCGTGAGCTCTGAGTTCATCGCGATGTCCCACTCCACAATTTTGCCGGAGTATGCAGCCATGCGACCCATGATCGCCGTCATGGTGCTTTTTGCTCCGTAATCGGTCTCGTCGTAAGGGAGATCCTCGCGGATTGCCTTGAAGAAGTCGTCATGCTCGAGCTGATACGGGTTTTCCCCCCGAGGCACTTTCATTTCCCAGGGGTTCCGCCCCTGAATGGAGTACACCTCGCGTCCATCCAGAAAATCAGCGCGCCCATGGCTGCCGACGGCGTGGTTGGTAACGCTCGCCCAACATCCCGGGCGCCGGTCGCATTCACCGAAAAGACGGGCTCCACTCGGGTACTCCCATTCCACAGCAAAATGATCAAACAAATCACCGTAATCCGGACTGCGCTCACTCAGCGCACCCATCCCATGGGCGCGCACCGGATAGGCCCCGTGGATCCAATTGGAGATATCGATACCGTGCACAAGATTGTCCACGATGAAGTCCGCGGACAGCCACGAGAAATAATACCAATTGCGGCACTGATACTCCAGTTCCCCATGCTCCGGTCGGCGGACCAAGCCGGTGCGCAGAGGTGTATTCGCAAATGCGCGCGTGTAAACCACCTCACCAATCTGTCCGTCATGAATGCGTTTGATCATCTCTTGAAAGCCGCGTTTGTGACGGCGTTGAAAACCAACAGCAACTTTCAGCCGTTTGCGTCTTGCCTCCTCAGCCGCCTTCAAAACCCGCCTCACGCCGGGCGCATCGACCGCCACCGGCTTTTCAAGGAAAGCATGTTTTCCCAATCGCACGGCCTCTTCAAAATGGGCAGGGCGAAATGCGCAGGGTGTAGCAAGGATTACCACATCTGCCAATGCAATCGCCTGTTTATAGCCGTCAAACCCGAAGAAACGGCGCGCCTCAGGAACATCCACCTGATCTCCATGTTTTGACTGCAACCCGCCAAGAGCCGGCGCGAGTCGGTCCTCGAAAAGGTCGGCTGCGGCGACCAGCTTTAGATTTGCATCCGCAGTCAATGCCTGGCTGGCAGCGCCGGCCCCGCGTCCGCCGCATCCGACCAATGCGAGCTTCAAAGGCTCAACCGCATTCTTCCCTTTCGTGATGCTCGGGAAAACGTTGAAGGCGGCTGCAGCCATCGCAATGCTCGAGCGGGTGAGGAAGTCGCGGCGCTGAAGTACGGGGAATTGGGGGGAGGATTTCATATGAACAAGAGGAAACTCTGGTGCACTGATTACTCAGTGAAGGATGCCGGATCAAGCGAAGCATTCACCAGAGCGTCTCCGGAACTGCCCAGTGACCCAGATTTATGCAACACCGAGGATCCATCCCTCGAGTTCTGCAACCGCGCGTTCATGCAGGCCCAGGGTTTGCTGGAACTCGGCACAGAGCTCACCAGCCCTGTCCCGTTCGCGCATCCACCTTGCGATGCTGTACGCATCCTGCTGATGCCCGTCACGGCCGTCGTTCGGAAAACTCTTGCTCCAGAGCGCCGGGTAAATCTCTGCGATCACGGATTTCTCAGGTGACGGAATCCATCCGTCAAAAGGCCAGAAATGCGCTGTTTCTTGCAAGTGACGGCGCAAGTACAGCAGCCACGGCAGGCCTGCGTGCGTCGACTTGGCGACGCTCCCTTGCACGTCGAAATGAAACACTGACTTGGCCCTGCAACGTTCCTCTGTCAACCGCCTCCATTTGGAAGATCCCGAGCGCTCCGCACCGCGACCACAAACGCCTTCCCTGATGAAATCCACGCAGGTGTTGTCCTCGTCAGTGGGCCAGTGCTTGTGAAAATCCTCGAGAAAAGACGGCCAGTGAAGCGGAATGTTGTGGGCTTCAAAATACCGCATGGGGAATGAGAAACCATGGTCGATGCCAACCAGTGTTGGCGGTCCCCCGCGTAACTCAGAGACCAGCCATTCGGCCAGCCCACGCCGGGTGAAGTATTTTTTCGAACTTGGCGGAGGCAAAATCTCGACGGGCTCCCTCTGGGGTGATGCGGAAAAAACGCGAAGTCCGACAAGGCTGTGCGTCGGTGTTTTTGCCCCGGAATAATCGATGCCTAGGTAGCGTGAAAATTGAGGCATTTAGTTCGTCAGTAGACCAGCTTCAACCAGCGTTCTAAACCAACGCTCTGGCCTTGGGAACCCCGGCAACCGGTGAAAACAAAATTTCAATGTCCTCCCCTCCCTTGCCCTTGGATCCATCTGAGAGAAGATCGTTCAATCAATCGGTGGGCCCATGAAAACCAGGACCGCCTGCGGCTACAAAACCCTGACTGGCACCGGTGGCATCTTTACTAACCCAAAATGCATAAAACGACCCCTGGTTGACGTGAAATCGCAACCGAACGGGCCTGCCTGCAATGGCTGCAAGATCGGAGCCCTCATTCCACTTGATTTCGTGTTTGGTCGCATCACCTCGTAAAGCGATGCATTGGGCCTTCGTGAAGGGCGCGATGAGCTTGCCTTGCTCATCCAGAATTTCCGCGCGTAAAGATCCGCCCTTTACATCGGCGTTTACGAAAAGATGACTCCCCGTGAAAACAACTGGACGCGTTGTGAGGCTACCCTCAGCTGAATCAGCATCCATCGATGTGAAGCCATCACGCCTGAGAACTGCGAGTCCCGTGCTGTTGGGATCCGCTCCGGCCCCAGCCCTCGTGGCACCAACATAAAAAAACAACTTGTTCCCAACAATCAGACAACACCCACCTGCACGTTGAAGGTTCCCGAAATTCCACGCCGTCGGATCGTCGCTGAGACCACAAAAGGAACGGCGGTCTGGACGTGACCAGTGGAAACCGTCTCGACTGAACCCCACGCAAAGCTCGTTGATCTTTGGCCGCCTGAGTTCGTCCACTGGATGGCCCCTCCAAATCGTGAACATGCCAAGCAGCAAACTTTCGTACGCGATGCAGTCGAGATTGTAGAGTTGGGAGGGTACAAGATCCCAAGGGCGACTTTCGATACGGCGCAATTTCAGGTCTTCGCGTGCAAAATCCAGTTCGTCGGCACCGATCCACAAATTTTTGGGGTGATTACGGGTCGTTTCATTCCCGAAATGGATCATCCCGAGCGGATCGGCGGCCTCATGATACCCACGACAACGGCTGGTTAGAGGACTGCCCTCACGCAGGCTTGCCACCCAGCGTTTGCGATGAGCGTTGTAAAACACGGTGCTTCGGTCTCCGCAATCGACAGATGAGCCAGCAAGGTTCCAGTGAATTCCATCTGCAGAGACATGGTATTGAATGAAATTACGATGGGTGGCTTTGCCATTTTCGTTTGTGAAATCCTGCTGAACGACACGAAACATTTTGAAGCGCATCGCAGGGTTGCCCTCAAAAAGATCCATCCAAGTTGTGCTGGAATTGCGCCTCAACCCATCGGTATCAGGAAGCACGATGTTTGTTCCGGGAACCACGTCGAGCGAGGGCTTTTTCCAATGAATTCCATCCTCACTTGTTGCATAGCAGGTGGCGAAGTGCAGCGGCTTCTGAGAGGTTGCAGCGGTCCAATACCACGCCTTGAAAATGTGATCCTGCGGATCGAACCAAACCCCGTCGCTAAAAACTGCCGCCCTGTTTCCCTCCCAGGGCTGGTCGGGACCGAAAACTGGGCCTGACTCGTGGTATTTAGTCAGATGATGGGTTTTCTTTAAAGTGGTCGTTTCAATCAGAAAATCATCCACAAACAACTGGCGACCAACGTCAATCGGAATGCGTTTGGGCGGCTCTTTGAGATAAGGTGGTTCCTGCAACGGAGCGCGGGTGAGTGCATCGGGATAAACCGGCCAGTTCTCTGGAAGTATGACGCCATTTGACAGTGTCTCGGCACCGTAGATCACACGACTGATCAGGATAAGAGTCAGCAGTTGTATTTTCATCGCAGGGGGGATTTGCATGACAAGATAACCAGCGGGAGGCGCGGCCATGCAATCAAACAGACCTGTGCAATCAAGGCTGTTTTAAATCTTTTCGTTCTGAGTGATCGGAGATGCTATTTGGACTGCACGAGCGACGGCCAGTTTTGCGAATGTGAAAATAGCTTAGCAGTCACTTTCTGGATTCAGCATCATCCCGACAGCGATTGTCATCACACTGATCTTATGAAGCATCTTCTGAAAACCTGCGGCGCTCTTGCCTGTCTCTCCACGGCGACATTCGCTTACGACAACATTTTTGATTCCAACTCAAATTTATGGGTGAACTACGTCGGCGACCACGCGATTGCTGGCAGTCCATGGGGGCTTCACCTCGAGGTTCAAACCCGCAGGGCTGACTCGGGCAGGGATTGGCAGCAGCTTTTACTACGGCCTGGGATCAATTACACGTTGAGTCCAAAGCTTGGCTTTAGCGCTGGTTGGGCGTATGTGAAGACTTACTCCTATGGCGATTTTCCGGCCGCTCATGCTTTCCCCGAAAATCGTGCGTGGGAACAGGTCGTATACACCGGCCATGCTCTTGGCTTGGAATGGCAAAATCGATTGCGTCTGGAACAGCGCTGGATCGGTGAAATGAAACACTCTGCATCGGGTTGGAATGTGAACCACTGGCGCTACGAAAACCGGGTTCGCTACATGCTCCGCACCACGGTGCCGCTAACCGAAAGCAAAAAAACCTATCTCGCACTCTGGGATGAAGTGTTCGTAAACTTTGGATCCAATGTTGCGGGAAACATATTCGATCAAAACCGCGCCTTTGTTGGAGTTGGCCGCAAGCTAACAGACGCGACCCGGGTGGAGTTGGGATTCATGGAGCAGACACTCCAGAGACGCCACACAAGTTCGGCGACTCCGCAAATCTGGGAACACAACCACACGATCAGCCTTTGGGTGCTCTCAAAGTGGCCCTTTGGAAAAGGGTAGCCTAACACCCGGACGGCTCAAGAAAGGATCTCGTGCACCACTCGCGCTCCCTGGCCATCGGTGAGTGTGCGGTTTCCGCCATTGCGGATGTATCCGAGTTTTTCGTGATCGAACCCGAAGCTATGGAGGAGCGTTGCATGCCAGTCGTAATGATTGACAACGTCCTTCACAGCATGGTGGCCCCATTCGTCGGTTTCGCCGTGGATACAGCCGCCCTTGAATCCACCACCCGCAACCCACTGACTGAAGCCGTGGGTATTGTGGTCACGGCCCCATTTGTCTCGTGTTCCATCATTTTGAAGCACAGGCAAGCGCCCCATCTCTCCACCCCAATGCACAATGGTTGAGTCTAAAAGACCGCGCTGCTTGAGATCCATCACCAGCGCCGCGCTTCCCCGATCGGTTTCCGCACAACGCTCCGGCAGCGCCTTGATGATCGAGCCGTGATGATCCCAGCTCTGGCCGTTGTTGAGCACCTGCACGAATCTGACTCCGCGCTCCACCAACCGGCGCGCAATCAAGCATCTACGCCCATAATCCGCACTCACCGGATTATCGAGGCCGTACATCTTCTTGATGTGTTCCGGTTCGCTTTCAACATCCAACGCCTCCTTGGCAGCCACCTGCATGCGGCCCGCCAATTCATAACTTGCGATGCGAGCGCGCAGGTCGTGTTCCCCGGGGTACTGGGCAGCGTGTTGCGCGTTAAGGGAGTCGAGCAGTTCCATCTGACGCTGCTGCGCCCTGCCTGCAAACTGCGCTGGCGCATCAAGATTCAGAATGTACGGGTACTTCGCCTGAACCAGGGTTCCCTGATAAATGGACGGCAGCCATCCGTTGCTCCAATGCTGGTGCTGAAACGTTGGCAACCCTGATGGATGCGCCAGCACCACAAACGCTGGCAAATCACGCGTCTCACTGCCAAGTGCGTAAGAAATCCATGAGCCGACGGTCGGTCTGCCGACTGTGCCTCGCCCCGTCAGCATTGCGAGCATTCCCTGAAGATGATTGCTCACCCCTGACTTCATTGAACGAATGAGCGTGATGTCGTCCGCGACCTGCTGCAAGTAGGGCAGCCACTCGCTGAGTTCCATTCCGCATTGACCCGCCTTCGCGAAAGTCCAGGGACAACCAAACATTTTCGGTGAAGCCTGCGCCACGTTGTCATAAATGACCTGGCCCGGGAATTTTTCCCCATGCCGTTTATTGAGCTCGGGTTTTGGATCAAATAAGTCCATCTGGGATGGGCCGCCCATCATGAAAAGCGAAATCATCGCGCGGGCTTTGCCAGCGACCGAAGGAATCTTGGGCTTTAGATCGAAGGTATCATTGCCAAGAAGCGGCTTCACCGGAGCGGCAAGCAAGCCTTCATCACGCAGAAGAGATGCCAGCGCGATGCCTCCCAGCCCGAAGCCGCTGCTTTGCAGAAAATGGCGTCGAGAGCAGATATGTGAGGGTTGAGTCATCATTCGGAAGATTGTTTTATTCGAAATGGAGAAATCGATTTGAAGCGAGAAGCGCCTGGCAGAGCGAACCGAGCGCTTCGAGCTGGCTGTCCGCCGGAGGAGCGTCCTTGGGCGGCGGATTTTTCAAGGCATAGCCGCGCAGCTGTTCGGTTTGCTCGGACCACGCTGCAAGGAAACGGTCTTCCTCTGCTTGTCCGGGATTCCTGCCCTGAGTGAGCTGCCATGCACGCCGGACCTGTGCGCGCGCGTCGCCCGGCTGTTCGCGTCTGACGCGCTCGCCCAAAGCCTTGGCGACCCGGACGACGAATTCGTCATTCATCAAAAACAGAGCCTGCGGGGCAATTGTTGAAGTAGCACGGACTTCGCAATTCGGATCCATGATTGGAAGATCGAAAGTATCGAGCACTGTCACCGGGGTCTTGCGCCTCACCTGCAAATAAATCGAGCGCCGGTTCACCGCTGGGGCAGTGTTATCCACCTTTGTTACGTCGCCATTGGCGTTGAGAATTTCGACTCCCGCCACAACCCGGCCCTCGTTCGAGCGCGCGACCGACACGGGCGCGCCAAACATGTCGGGCTGGAGAATGCCGGCGGTTGCGAGCATCGCGTCGCGCACTGCCTCGGCGTCGAGCCGACGGATCCGAAACCGGCCCAGCCACACATTTTCGGGATCTTTTGAAATGGACTCCGCACAGGCCGAAATCTGGCGGTACGTGCGGCTGGTCACCATTTCGCGGTGCATCGCCTTGAGACTCCATCCGGAGCGCACGAACTTGTCCGCGAGGTAATCCAGCAACTCTGGATGCGAAGGCAGTTCGCCAAGTTTTCCGAAATCACCTGCCGAGCGGACGATTCCCTGGCCAAAGTGATGCATCCAAATTCGATTCATCAAGACGCGGCCTACAAGAGGATGCCTGCCGGAAGTCAGCCATCGGGCGTACGCGAGCCGCCTTCCCGTAGTTGGAAGCTCTGGGCTTGGCTTGCTCAATTCGGGCCCTCCTAAAATAGCGAGGTCGGCGGGAGTGACCTCTTCGCGCAACTGCTCGTGGTCGCCCCGATGATGGAGATGGCTCGAAGGCACTTCGCCCGCGACCTCCGTCAACACCATCAGCATGCCCTCAGCCGGCTTCGTCGCGCGTAATTTTGCGGCTTCAGCCCGCTTATCTTGCACGATCTTATCGAGCTTCGGATCGTACAAATTCAGCGCGTAAAGCGCCAATGCAGACGGATACTTTTTCAACAAGGCTTCTTGTTCCGGAGAGCGCTTCGCTTTGTCGAGCGACCGCGCCAACCGGTACGGTTCGCGATCTCCTTCGGGAAGCTCGAGGATTTTTTTCTCGAAGATTTCGTCTAAGTAGGCGCGATCCATTTTCCTCGCCTCCGCATCGATTTCGAGCGCCTGCTTCTCGATTTCCGCCGCGCGATCACGCTCGGCCTGGGTGTAGAGCGAAACCTGCCGCTGCGCGGGGGTCCGCCATTTGTGCCAGTCGAGGGCGGGATCGAACACCGCGCGCAGGCGGTAATAGTCGGCTTGCGTGATCGGGTCATACCGATGGTCATGACATTGCGCGCACGCAACTGTGAGGCCAGTTAGCGCGGTGGAAACAATCCGCATTGTATCAGCGATGTTCTGATTGCGGGCGATATTCATGTCCGGCACAGCGTCGCCCGTGCCATCCGGGGCAAGCCTCAAAAAAGCGGTGGCAGCCAGCGCATCGAACTTTTCGGGATCATGAACCAAGTCCCCGATCTTGCCATGCGCTGTTGCGAGCAACTCATCTCCGGCAAGCTGCTCCTGAATGAAACGGTCCCACGGTTTGTCCGAGTTGAATGCACGGATGACGTAGTCGCGATACCGCCATGCATTGGGCCGGACAGAATCAACATCGGCATAGCCGTTGGTGTCCGAGTAACCAGCGACATCAAGCCAATGCCTTGCCCAACGTTCGCCATAGCTACTCGAGGCGAGAAGACGGTCGACCAGTTCCACATAAGCCTGCTCGCGTTTGTCCGCGACAAAAGCGGCGACCTCCTCGGGCGAGGGCGGGAGTCCGGTTAGATCGAGCGAGACCCGCCTGATCAAGGTCGCGCGATCCGCCTCCGGGGCAAAATCCATCTGCTGCTTTTGAAGGGATTGGCGCACAAATGCGTCAATCGGCGCGAGGGCGGGCACATCTGCAAACTTCGGCACCGGGTGAAGGGTCACGGGTTGAAACGACCAGAACTTGCGCTCCTGTTCGGTGATATACGGGCCGGGTGGAAGACTCTCCGGTTCGCTTGCCCCAATCTTGGCACCG
>JBILLC010000476.1:0-2694 GCA_044376275.1 Chthoniobacteraceae bacterium
CATTCCTGCCGCCTCGACCTCACTCGAGTTCGCAGCGGGCTTCGAGAGCGACGGTTTGAGTTCGGAAGCGCGGCACGTTCCCGAAATTGAAAAAATAAAAAGAGAGAGAATCAGCCGCGTGTTTTTCATTGATCAAGAAATGTTGCCTCGAGGCAGGGTGAGACTTTTTTCAATCGTAGGTTCGGGTAAAACTTTCCTGTGAATGCAGCCAGACAATTCAAGGTGGACTTCCTCTGAACGAAGATCCCTCTCAATGGCTACGATGAAGCCCCCGCCGGATTCGACTGACCTGCTGCCGCATGCTCTTATCGCGTTCGGGGGCTCAAGACTCCAGCCCCATCAAGGTACCGGTGCTGCTTGCGAATTTACTCACTTCCAGACCTAATTGGTGCAGCATGCTCACATGCAAATTCGCAAGCGGAGTGTTGTTAACCGAGTCGAAGCACAAGTGCCTACCGTGACGGAATCCGCCTCCAGCAAGGATTATCGGTAGGTTCTGGTTGCTGTGCGAGTTGGCGTTCCCAAGACAGCTGCCATAAAGAACCTGTGTACTGTCCAACAACGTCCCGCCTGCTTCGGGGGCCGCCTGCATTCGGCTCAGAAACTCGCCGAAGACTGAGATTTGCGCCTCCTCGATTTGCCTTAACTCGGCAATTTTCTCAGGTTCGTTGCCGTGATGCGTAAGACTGTGGGTTTCGCTTTTGACTCCGGGCACGTGGGGCACTACGGAGAACGTACTTAAAGTAAGCGTCACCACACGGGTGCTGTCTGTCTCCAAAGCCAACCGGATGAGATCAAACATCAGCCGTGAACGAGCTACGATTTCATTTGCGTCCGCGATGTCCTTTGGCTGCGGGTAACTGACCTCCGGCTTTGGACGGCTTTCCCATTCAATGTTGCGCTGCAGGCGGCCCTCAAGTTCGCGGATGCTTTGAAAGTATTGATCGAGCCGGCTGCGGTCCGCGGCGTCATAGCTTTTTTGCAAGCGTCTTGATTTATCGAGAATCAGATCCAGCACGCTTCCTCCTGATTCAATACGGCGCATGGTAGCGGCCTTCTCGTCCGGGGTGCCCGCTACAAACAATCGCTTGTAAAGGCGCTCCGCACTGCTCTCCGCAGGAAGAACGACGCCTGACCGCGAAACGGCAATCGAATCCACGTACTGTTCACCCTTGCGCACCGCAACCGCAAGCGAAGGAAATCGTGTATCACCTCCAAGTTTCTCCGCCACCAACTGGTCCAGCGAAAGGCTGTTCCGAAAGGTGGGTTGCCCTGGATGCGGCGCACCGGTGAGAAAACACTGGCCTGCGTGATGGTTTCCGTCCACTCCCGGATGCGACAAGCCCGCAAATGTTGTAAACAGGCTGCGCTGCGGGGCGAGTAGCTCCAGGTATGGGCTGGCGCTTTCGCCCTGCTTCGGGAAAAAGAAATGCGGCATCATGCCGAGAGGCACGTGAATGGCAACAAGTCGGCGAGGAGCAGGCCTTTCAGCAGCACGCCCAATAACGGGTAGAGCCAGACACGCGCCCGCTGCAAAGAGGAAATTACGACGATTCATTTTTATCAGTATCTTTCAGATCAGCGCACTGCAGGTTGAAAAAGTCTACTCTCGGCAAGCGCGTAAAGCAGCGAGCGCAGACCATATCTTGTGGCTTTCGTCGCGTCGACAATGCGCCGAATATGGGCTCGGTCGGCGTAACTCACCTCAGCGCCCGTCGCGTACCGGGAAAGATGCGCAACAAAAGCGCCAGCGAGCCTTTCATCATCGTTAACCAGCAACGTGACGAACTCTGCGGTGTCACGAAAGGAGCCCTTATTTCGAAGAACTCCGCTGGGATCGACTGTCGGTCCAAGCTTGTAATCAACCTTCCATGTAGTACGGCCCTTTTCAGGAGGCAAATCTCCGGCACCGTTTGAACGGTAACGCTCGCGAAAACCTCCCACAGGATCGTACGACTCGAGGGCAAAACCAGGGCCGTCAATTTTCGCATGACAGGCAGCACAGCTAGCATCGCTACGATGCCGGTCAAGCTGCTCCCGCACCGTCGTGGTACCGCGGGTATCTGGATCAATCGCCGAAACGCCGGGCGGAGGCGGGGGCGCCGGATCATTCAGCAAACGATCACACACCCAAACGCCGCGTTTCACTGGCGAAGTGGTCGTCCCGTTAGCCGTGAGCTTTAAGATCGCAGCCTGACCAAGCAAACCCCCGCGCAAACTGTCCGAAGCGAGCGGCACCTTGCGAACTTCAACGCCTTCAACGCCGGTGATACCATAATGCTCCGCCAAACGCTGCGTGAGCATTGCAAACCCCGGCTTAAGCAGCGATCGCACAGGAAGGTCGTTGATCATCAACTCGCGCAAGAATGCGGGTGTTTCGTTCACAAACCCCTCGTGAAGCAGGAAGCGGTATTCCGGATAAAGCACCGGATCCGGCGTAGTTTCATCGACACGACTCAACTCCAACCACTGCCGTGCGAAGTCCACATAGAACCGCTGGCTCCGTGGATCAGCCAATAGACGGTCGATCTGCGTTCGCAGCACTTCAGGCTGGATTAACGTTCGAGCGCGCGCGACCGCAAGCAACTGCTCATCCGGCGGTCCATTCCAGATCCAGTACGAAAGACGCGAAGCAAGTGCGAACTGTTCGTTCCTCGAGAAGAAGGTTGTCTCCTCCCTCGCGTCACCCGGAAG
>JBILLC010000478.1:0-2680 GCA_044376275.1 Chthoniobacteraceae bacterium
GAGCGGAGTTTGTTGTCGGCCTTGCTTTGGGAAAAACAAATGACGTCCATGCTTGAAGCCACCGCCGGCAAGCACCAACGGAAGGTTGGTGTTCGCGTGCGCGCTGGCATTGCCCATGCCGCTGCCGAAGACAACAGTGGTGTTGTCCAGTAAGGAACTGCCGCCAACGTCTTTCATTGTCGAGAGGCGTTCCAAAAAGTAATCCAGTTCAGTCATTAATGCGGACTCGATAATGTGCAGTTGGCGCAGCTTTTCCGGATCCTGGCCGCTGTGTGAAAGATCGTGGTATCCGCGATTGATACCCGGGATGTTTGTCACTGGCAGCGAACCTCCGATATTCAACGTCACGATGCGGGTGGCATCAGATTGAAGAGCCAACGCCGCTACATCCAAATTCGCGCGCACGCGGTCCATGCAGCCTTCGTTTTTCCATGCAGGCTTTTTGCCGTCGGTCACGGGAAGAGGCTTCCCGAGCCAGGCGAGGTTTGTTGCGTTCGCGCGTTCAAAGTCGCGCACAGATCCGATGAACTCCTCCATCTTCTCGCGGTCCCAACGGTCCAGATGTGGGGCGACACGCTGCGCGTCCTTACTAATCAGTGCGAGGACCGATTCATTCCCGGATAATTCCGCGCGCCGGGCTTCTGCGGCTGATTTGCGTTGGGGTTGAAAAAGCGTTTCAAACGCCACCGCGGGGTCCTCCATTTTAGGAACCGCGATCCCCGAGCGCGTCCATGAGATTGCGTCGCCGCCGCCCACACCCAAACAGAGTGACGGAAAGCGAGTCAGTCCGCCGCAATGCTCTTCGGCCAACTGGTCTAGCGATACACAACCGTCTGCAAACCCAGTGGCCTGCTCACGGCGCACGCCGCTCAGAAAAGCATGAACTCCGTAATGCCCGCCCTGGACCCCGGGATGTTCGAGTTGCGAAAATACGGTCATCTTTTGCTTCCAGCGCTCGAGTGGCTTCAACAAGGCTGTCAGTTCCAATTCAGGTCCTTGATTCACCGGAAAAAACGACTCAGGCCGCAGACCAAAGTCCAACCCAATACAGACGAGTCGCCTTGGAGCTTTTGTCACCTCGGCCCCCTGCAGTGCGAGGTTCGAGAACCATGGAAACGTCAGCGCCGTAGCGCCTAGGGATCGGAGAAAGTGTCTTCGTTGCATGGATGATGTTTTCATTTTAAGGATACCCCTCTGGTCTTGGTGATCTTCGCTTCGCCGGTCTGATGAACGGCCTTGGTGGTGTCAGATATTGAGAGCTCGCCAAGGTCGACTGACTCGATTGCGCCAGCTTGATGATCGAGGACAAACTCCAACCCTTCAGCGACGACGTGGTCGATTTGCAACCTCCGAATTTGCGGTTGCATAGACAGGTAGCCGTTGCCCTCTGGCCAGCCCCGGCGGCCCTTGCCGGGAGGTGTCACGATGCCTGCGCGGGCATCCATGAAAGACTTCAGCGCAGAACGATCCATGGAGGTTCCGATCAGGGAACCCGCGTGAAAAGTGGCGTGCGGTCTCTGCACGACAACATCGCGCACTTGCATCAACGCGATGCGGCCATCGGCGCGGATGAGCGGCGTGCGGCTGATCTCCTTGCGCGGGTCATACACATCCAAGCCATCGATGAGTAGCCTATCAATCTTCGCATCCGGCTGGATCCATACCAGCGGGCGGTCGTCGATGGGGATGTGGCTGCTGATATTCTTGAGCGTTACAGGCTCCATCTTGCCGGCGATCCAGAAGAGGAAGGCCGGCACGTAATCGTAGGCGCGCGGGGTGACAGCACGGAGGTCGATATTTTCAAACTCCAGCCTGCCGATGTTCCCCCCTTCGCGCAGATACGGCGTTATCCAAACCCCGAAGTCCCGGTAGGTTCCTTGTACGTTACGAATGGACACGCGGTCCAGACGCGAGGCTCGGGACAGAATGCGGATGACCTGGGCGCAGTCGTCCGCCTGCACTCCATCGATGTCCACGTCGGACACGGCTCCGATCCCAGCGGCACCACCGAAGAGCTTAAGCAATGCAGGGTCACGGGCGAACCGCCCATCACTGTCCCAATCGCCAAGCAAATCATCGATGTTTAGCGCGATCATGTCGTCCCACGCACGACCCTGAACATTACGAATGCTCAGGAACTCACCAGGACCTTGAACATGGATGCCATCCTGATTCGAACGCTTCGGGATGTGGTCGAGGTTGATGTAGATGTTCTCAAATACCACACGCCTCCAGTTTGTCAGATACACCGCAAAGGTCCGTGAGTTCGTGATCGACACATCACGAAACAGCACCTGCTCCACGCCGTGCAAAGCAAAGGCAGTCGTCCACCCGTGTTCCGGTGTACTGTGCTGCTGGTGCTCCGCGTTGCCGTTATAGTTGCCACCTAGGAAGGAGAGATTATGGTCCGAGCGGCCCTCCGGTTGCGGCGTCGCGTTGGCGATAAGCGGCCGGTTACAGTTGTCCGCCAGATAGAAACCGCAGGCGCGGTTCAGGCACTCGATAGTCGTGTTGGAGTGAACCTTGAGCCCGCTTACCAAGATCGGCCCATCCACAACAAGCTTTAGTGAACCCAGTTTTAATGCACGGTCGAGGATGCTTTGAATAAGCGCTGTGTCATCGGTGCCGCCGCCCTTGGTCACGTCGCTATCAAGTTTCGCACCTGCTTCGCTCGCGATGA
>JBILLC010000480.1:0-2659 GCA_044376275.1 Chthoniobacteraceae bacterium
CTGTTCTTGAGAATTCTGTGGAAAAGCTCCGTCCTCTGGCCGCTACCTAGGATTTCGCATGCGTTGGATTCTCCCAGAACGCAGTGATCCCTTTGAAACCCGTTTTCTTGCCGAAGCGCTTCAAATTCCAAGTGCCATTGCCGAGTTACTCTGGCGCCGCGGTTATCGAACACCCGAAGTCGCAAAGCCTCATCTGGAGCCGAAACTCGCCTCGCTTGCGGATCCCTTCCTGCTCCCAGACATGCACCCGGCGGTGGATCGCATCCTTGCTGCGGTGGATAGGCGCGAGCGAATCGTTCTGTTCGGTGATTACGATGTCGATGGGGTGACATCCCTCGCCCTTCTCAGCCGCGTGTTGCGTGCTTTTAAGGCGGACGTGGAATGTTTTTTGCCGGTGCGCGAGGGTGAGGGTTATGGTTTGAGCTTGCAGGGAGTCACTCGCTGCCGCCGAGAATACAACCCGCAGTTGTTGATCGCTGTGGATTGTGGAACCTCAGCGGTTTCAGAGATTGCAGAACTTCGCACGCAGGGAGTTGATGTTGTGGTTTTAGACCATCACGAATGCCCCGCAGTGCTGCCTGAATGCACTGCTTTGGTGAATCCGAAAAGAGGAGTGGACTTTCAGTATCTTTGCAGCGTTGGAGTGGTTTTTAAACTCTCCCATGCACTGCTTAAATCCCGAAAACACGAGGGTGTTGATCTGCGTGAATTTCTGGATTTAGTCGCGCTTGGAACGCTTGCTGACTTAGTCCCGCTGCAGGACGAAAATCGCACTCTCGTGCGCAAGGGATTGGTGCAGATGGCTGATTCAAAATGGATCGGTATCAGCGCTCTCATGCGCGTTGCGGGCGTCCGTCCGCCACTTGATTCGGGCGACGTTGGATTCAAGCTGGGCCCGCGAATGAACGCCGCTGGACGTCTCGGCACGGCGCGGGACGCGCTGGATCTGTTGCTTAGCGAGAATGTTCGGGAGGCTAATCAACTGGCCGAAAGGCTTGATGCCCAAAATCGCGACCGTCGCGGAGTTGAGGATCAAGTGCTGCAAGAGGCAGAGAGCCAGGTTGCCGAATTCTTCCGGGCTGACGAGCATGCAGCGATCGTTGTGGGCGCGACCGGCTGGCACCCTGGCGTGCTTGGAATTGTTGCATCCAGACTGATGCGCAAACACTATCGCCCGACTATCGTGGTCGGTTTTGATGACGATGGCATGGGGAAGGGGAGTGGACGAAGTATTAAAGGGCTGCCTCTGGTTGAAGCACTGCATGGTTGTCGTGATTTATTGCAAAAATACGGCGGCCACGAAATGGCTGCTGGTGTGACCTTGAGGCAGGAGAACTTTGAGGCGTTTCGCATTTCATTCGGCGAATATGCAGCACGACACCTGAGCGCGGCCAACCTGCAACCAACTGTCGAAATTGACGCAGAGCTACTTCTCGAGGAAGTCAACACCCGCATGCTGACCCAGTACGAGTCGCTGGCTCCTTTTGGGATGGGGAATCCGCAGCCTCTGTTTATTCTGCGGGGAGTCACGCCTTCAGAAAGTCCGCGCGTGCTGAAGGAAAAACACCTGCAACTCTGCTTGCGGCAGGGAAGTGCATCTTCGAGAGCCATGTGGTTCAATGCCGCGTCACAGAAGCTGCCGCCCGCTCCGTGGGATCTTGCGGTTGAACTCAGTCGCAACGAATACCAAGGCGTTGTGAGTGCACAGATTCTGGTGCGCGCCATTCGCAGCGCCGAGTGACTAGACCAATGAATTGAGCACGGCATTGAATTCTTTTACGATCCGCTTATGCGCCATCACCCCATAGACCGGGCACTTCCAACTTCGAATCGGCGGAGGCTAATGGCGTCGCTGCAGCCTCGTTCGCTTGCCGTGGTTCACGCAAACGATGTCATCACTACTAATGCTGATGGAACCGCTGCCTACTATCCCAACAGTGATTTGTTTTACCTTTCAGGCATCGAACAGGAGGAGACCATTCTCTTGCTGGCGCCGGATGCTCAGGAGCCTCGCGATCGCGAAATTCTTTTTATTCGCGAGCCAACTCCGCTCAGTAAATTATGGGATGGCCACAAACTCTCGAAGGAAGAAGCGCGTACGCTGAGCGGCGTAGAACGTGTGGAATGGTTGGGTGCTTTCCGTGGTGTGTTTCATCTCGCGATGAACGAGATGGAAAACGTTTATTTAAATCTCAACGAGCACGCGCGGGCGGTGATAGAGGCTGATAATCGCGATGCGCGCTTCGTACATGACACTCTCAGGCAGTACCCGTTGCACACTTATCATCGCTTGGCTCGTTTGCTGAGGATGCAGAGGCTGGTGAAGTCACCTGCCGAGGTTGAGCTGATCCGAAAAGCCGTTGAAATTACACGGGACGGTTTTTCGAGTGTGGCAAAGTTGATCCGACCCGGCATCAATGAGTGTGAGTTGGAGGCGGAGTTTGCTCGTGAGTTTATCCGGCGTCGCGGAAGGTTTGCCTTCATGCCTATCGTTGCCTCGGGAAGAAACTCGTGTGCGTTGCATTACATTGCAAACGACCAGACTTGCAGGAGGGGGGATGTGTTGTTGTTGGATTTGGCTGCCAGCTATGCGAATTACAACGCCGACGTCACGCGCACGTTTCCGGTGAGTGGAAAATTTTCGCGGCGCCAGCGCGAG
>JBILLC010000481.1:0-2658 GCA_044376275.1 Chthoniobacteraceae bacterium
TCCCACTCCAGTGTAGATGGCTTTAGTCCGAGGTCGCATAACGCGCCGATGGTCATGTCTCCGCTGATGCCAGAGAAACAATCGAGAAATAATACTTTCATAGGGGGAGGTTAGCTGAGTGTGCGGGATGAGGAGACCAAGTGAAGGCGTATTGCGTTGTCGTACAGTGCTTTTCCAATAATTGCCCCATGAATTCGCGGGTGCTGTGAAAGCCTCTGCACATCCGCAAAGCTCGAAACGCCGCCGCTCGCAATGAGTTTGCAGCGGATCACCCCGAGCATTTTTTCAAGCTCCGGAAAGTTCGGCCCCTGCATCATGCCGTCGGTCGCAATATCGGTGTAGATGATTGTTTCAACGCCGACGTCTTCGACCTTCTTGGCAAGGTCAATCGCGGTTAGCTCTGAAAGCTCCGTCCAGCCCTTTACAGAAACAATCCCGTTTTTTGCATCGATTCCAACAGCGATTTTATCGCCCCCGAATTCATTCACCATGTCCGCCACAAAATTCAAGGACTCAGCTGCGCGAGTACCGATCACTACCCGACTTACTCCGGCATCAATAGCGCTTCTTACCGCCTCAGGGGTTCGCATTCCCCCACCGAGTTGAACGGGAATGAGCAGAGATTTTGCAATCGATTGGACAATCTCCAGATTCTTGTGAAGTCCGCTGAACGCAGCATCGAGGTCGACAATGTGTAGCCAATCGCCTCCTTCATCCTGCCATTTCCGTGCGTACGCAATCGGAGGGGCCGGATACACAGTTTTCTGATCTGCCTTACCTTGTTTTAGCCGGACAACTTGGCCGTCCATCAGGTCAATCGCGGGAAATAGAAGCATAAAGGAATGTCGCTAGGTTCAGCGTGTTTTTGCCAGTTTCGTGATGAAATTCTTCAGGATACCTAGGCCGATGTGCTGGCTTTTTTCAGGGTGAAACTGAACTCCGGTAACGCGTCCGGTGCCCCCCGCAGCTGCAAACGACTCACCGTAGGTGCACCTCGCTGTGATAATTTCTTCGCTCGTCTGTGCGGGATGGAATGAGTGCACAAAATAGACGTGCGGATTAGCGGGTAAACCTGACCAGAGAGGATTTTCTGGTTTCGTCAATTCAAGTGCGTTCCATCCAATCTGGGGGATTTTTAGTCCCGGAGCTTTAAAGCGCTGGACTTGGCCTTTGAAAAAGCCGAATCCACGCACTTCGGGCGCCTCCTCGCTGCCCTCGAACATCATCTGATACCCCACGCAGATCCCTAAGAATGGCAGGTCTTGTGCAATCCAATCCCGTATTGGCTCCCAAAATCCGCGTTCACGGATCTGCTGCGCGCAATCGCCGAAAGCACCGACACCCGGAAGCACAACTGCCGATGCCTCAGAAAGACGTTCAGGGTCGTGAAGAATCTCCACGTCAGCACCCTGCGAGATCAGTGCGTTGTGAACGCTTCGGAGATTTCCAGAGCCGTAGTTTATGAGTGCGATCATGGTCTAAAGCATGCCCTTTGTGCTGGGGATTCCGTGCACCCTCTCATCGATTTGGCATGCGAGATCCACGGCCTTCGCGAGGCTCTTGAAGGCGGCTTCCGCGAGATGATGCGCATCACGGCCGTACAACAGCTCAAGGTGTAGGTTGCATGCGGCCTTCGCCGAGAAGGCGCGCATAAATTCCTCCACTAAACTAAACGGAAATGAGCCAGCTGCGCCGATGCCCTCAGGGGCGCGGAAGTCCAAAAATGGGCGACCACTAAAATCAACAACTGCACGCGATAAAGTTTCGTCCATCGGCACATAAGCCCAACCGTAGCGGCGGATACCCTTCTTATCTCCGAGTGCCTGCGCAAAGGCCTGCCCGAGGGCAATACCCGTGTCCTCCACCGTGTGGTGGAAATCGACCTCAATATCGCCATCGGTTTGAATATCCAGATCCACCAAGCTGTGCCGTGCAAAAAGGGTCAGCATGTGGTCAAAAAACGGAATTTTCGTCTGGATATTTGAATCGCCTTTGCCGTCGATGCTCAATTGAAGGCGGATTTTTGTTTCGGAGGTATCCCGTTGAATAAGGGCGGTTCGTTTGCTCATCTGATGCGAAATGAAGTCTTGAGTGAACCAGACTCGAGCCCTTGTGAGAAGCGTTAACGCTGGGATGCCTCGTCCATTAGCTGGCGTAAAACCGCTTTGAAACCACACTGCTCAGAGGCCAGCATGCGAGTAAGGCCAGCCCGCACGCGGGCCCGATGCTTTGTGAAGCCCCGAACCAGCATGCCCCAGCCTGGAGCGGAAGCAGCAGTCTGATGTGCGCTCCAATCAATGGGGGCAGGGGGGTATGTTGATTTACAAATAGTTTCCCGAGCAGCCACAGACCACCAAGTGCGGCCAAACCGAAAGCAATCGCTCCTGGTGCTTTGTCCGGTGAAAACAAGCAGTTTGAGATGCCGAAAATGGAGCCTGCCAGCAGTGGCAAAATTGGCAGAACACCGGCTCCGAGAGGCCGCGATGCGTGCGTTTCAAACCGTGCCAGATTTGTCACCGCTGCGATAAAAACTCCGATGAAAACTGCGAACGCGGCGGCGATTGGCTTTGCATGTGTGGCGGGGCCAGCCATCGCGCCGATCATCACGCTCAGTGATCGACAAAGCCCCATATTGATCGCTCCGATGACGGGAATTTT
>JBILLC010000482.1:0-2657 GCA_044376275.1 Chthoniobacteraceae bacterium
CAGATACCCAGCAAACGGACCCTATCATCCCAACCCGCGCCCGGAGCGAGGACCTTCCCTGAGTTGGAAGAACTCACTGAGGAAGCCGAAGCAGAGGGATTTACACTGACCGATGACCTTGGCTGGCGTGGTGACGATCACCGTCAGTTCATGCGCATTCTAACTCACGCCCAAAAGCGGATACAGGCCACCATTCATTATGTTGAAAGCGAGGAAGCAGAATTTTTTTACGTCACAGTTTCTTCCCGGACGGAAAAAGGAACCGTGTGGAATACTTGGAATTACCCGTTTCTTTTGAGCCTAAAACCAGCACCCACCTGGCGCTTTCAACTCGTTTCGGGCCATCTAAGCTTTCTTCAAATTCTTAGCTGCCATGAGGGGTGGCTCAGCAAAAACGGCATCACCAGCACAGCGGAGATTCCATCCGAACCGGAGGCTGTTCACGTCCTCGTGGAGCAGGATGCCGCCGCTCTTGTCTCCCACAATCTTACATGCGGTGTCCTTGCGCCGGGCGACGAAGGAATGGTGCGATACACGTTCAGAGGATGCTGGTTTTTGTGGACCCAATTTATCCGCGACCTTATCGGCTCACGCTGAGATTCCGCTAAAACACGGAACAATGAGCGATCGTTTGATCTGTTTCAACGCACCGGACATCCCGTCAAACGCTTTATCATAGCGGCGATGAAACGCCGGCTGCTGTACATACTCACACGAAAAACCGTTTAAAGTGGGTCAGGACCACGCTCTGCTCCCGTCAAATTTCAGTTCATGCTCTGCAACTCAGTTAAAAACCAGTCGCTGAAAGAAAGAGCTTTAAAGAATACAACGCTGGATCCACAGCCGACTGATTTGCAACACTGATTTGCAGATGCCAAGACTCAAATACCGCAAAGTGCTGCGCGTGGCTCTTCTTGTGGAGACCACTCGCACTTACACGCGGGAACTACTCGCCGGAGTAAGACGATTCCTTGCAGCGCACGGTCCATGGTCGACTTTTCTGGAGCTTCGGGCCTTGGACTCCTCACCTCCGGCATGGCTGCGGGACTGGGATGGTGATGGAATCCTGAGTCGAACTTTCACGCAGGAGATGGCGGATCTAATCTCCGAAACCGGCTTGCCAGCAGTCGAATTGAGAGCAACCCATCTCCACGGTGACCGACCATTTGTCGGCATGGATAACGCGAGTATAGGGCGCAGTGTGGCAGAGCATTTCTTTGAGAGAGGTTACAGACAATTTGCGACTTACAGTCTTCAGACGGAGCGATTCTTCGTCGAAAGAGTGCAGAACTTTGTTAGATCGGTTGAGTCCTACGGAAGCCGCTGCCATGAACTGCCGGAAACATTTTCAGACAGTGTTTCCAACTGGGAAAAGAGCCAGAATCGACTTATCGAATGGCTTTCGCATCTACCAAAGCCCGTCGGCATCTTTGCCGCGAACGATCAACTTGGTGTCCGCTTGCTTGAGGCCTGCCAGCGTGCGGGTGTCGCGGTTCCTGAAGAGGTCGCTGTCGTCGGGGCAGAAAACGAGGAGACTCTATGCACTTTCGCGACCCCAGCACTTACCAGCGTGAGGTTTGATGGCCTCAGCGTCGGCTTCAAGGCTGCTGAGTTGCTTCAAAAGCTGATGACTGGCAGGCCGATCAAGCAGCGTGAAATTCTCATTCCTCCAAAGGGCATCGTAGTCCGCGCATCCTCCGACGAACTTGTGATCAATGACCGTCTTGTGGCAAACGCTGTCCGTTTGATTCGCGAAAGCGCAAGGACTGGAATAAACGTGGATATTCTGTGCAGAAAACTGAATGTCTCAAGGAGCACGCTCGATCGCCGCATGAAAGCCGCCCTCAAACGATCACCTAAGGCGGAAATTTCGAGAATTCGCTTCCGGGAGGTTGAGCGTCTGCTCATTGAGACGGACCTCAAGATGGAGACAATTGCCGAGCTCACAGGTTTCGCTCATAGCCACTATCTGCAAGCGGCATTCAAACAAATTCACGGCCAGACTCCGGGGACATTTAGACGACTTCGATCCTCATAGGCGGCCCAAGCTTAGAGACTAAACTGCTAAATGGATTCTTCACTGAAAGTCTTACAGCAATTCTACCCTGCTCATTAGAACGGCTTGTCCGGATATCAGAGCCCTGTCACCACACACTCTTACTTTCACCACACCGCCTCGAGCACTGCACTGAAAGCCAACCTTTTCATCGCCGCCAAGTTTTGCCATCCAATGCGGTCCCAAAGCACAGTGCGCTGACCCTGTAACCGGATCCTCATTCACACGGGCGGCAGGAGCAAAAAACCGACTGACGAAATCAAACTCAGGCCTGTCGCTGGGCGCGGTTACGATCACACCCCGAACTGCAAAGCGAGACAGTGCAGTGAAGTCCGGTCTTAATCCGCGGAGACTGGATTCGTCCCCAACCTCCACCAGATAATCCATCCCATTCGAGCCACTGTAGAAAATCCTACAACCAAGAGCCTCTGCTAAACCCTCCGGCGGATCCATCGGCTTGCAGGGCTTTGCCGGGAAATCCATCTCCACCCATCCTTCAGAATACCTACAGCGCAGTACGCCGCTCCGCGTTGAAAAGCACAACTCATCCCTAGTCGAAACCGAACCCGTCTCCCACAGTGCAAAAGCGCTCGCCAAAGTT
>JBILLC010000483.1:0-2651 GCA_044376275.1 Chthoniobacteraceae bacterium
GGTCCGCGTAGCGTCCGGCAAGGGCAATCAAATCTTGGGAGGCCTCTGGAATGGTCTTGAGATGAATGTAACCGCGGAACTGATGCTCCTCCCTCAACTTTCTGGCGACCTCGATCACCAGCTCCATCGTGTAATCAGCACTCCGGATGATCCCACTGCTTAAAAACAAACCCTCAATGTAATTCCGTTTGTAGAAATCCAATGTCAACTTCACCACTTCTTCAGGGGTAAACCGCGCACGGGTCACATTGCTGGAGCGCCGGTTGATGCAGTAATGGCAGTCGTACAAACACGCGTTTGTCATCAGCACTTTTAACAGCGAAACACACCGCCCATCCGGCGTGTAAGAATGGCAGATCCCCGAGCCCCCCGTAGACCCGACGCCCTTGCTCCCCTGTGAATCCTTTCGAGCTGCACCACTGCTCGCACACGACGCATCGTACTTTGCTGCATCTGCGAGAATCTCAAGTTTGCGCTTGGTGTCCATCAGTGTCGGAGGAGAGGTGCTTTGAAGGATGCTTCTGACCGGGCACGGCTCGCCAAAGCCACCCTCCCTATAACTTAAGCACAATCGCCTGACCGAAGCGGAGCGCTATATTTACTTTTGCGATGATTTACCGGCCTTCGCCGGTCGCCTGAATAATTCGCCGTGCATAAACCGTGGCAACAGGCGGATCCCGGCGTCTCCTGGGAGCGCGCGCCGGGCGACCTCGCACGCCATCGTTCTGTCACCCATAAGGCCGCGGGGTTTTACTCTGAACAAAGGGGCCGCTGCGCGCAGAGAGGCTGCCAGCTCTCCCGAGGCGCGGTCGCTGCCTCAGTAATCCATTCTCACGCTTAAAAATACTCAAAGGTGATTAGTGCAGTGCATTGGATTAAAGACCGGCGAGCGTTGGGCGGGTCTAAAATCGGCACCACCGAAAAACAAACCTTACCAGTATTCAATTGTCGATTTCAGCCACGTTCCACTTACCCTCGTGCGATGAGTTTCCATTTCACCCCCCGGGCACTCCGTTCTTTGCTCACTCGCGCACTGGTGCTGCTCCTTGGCCCGCTTATAAAAGCAGATGGCGCATCGCTTGAAAAAACTGACATCTTTCGTTCGGGTGATAATGGGGTCGCACTTTTTCGTATCCCTGGAATCGTAGTAACAACCAAGGGCACGGTGCTTGCGTACTGCGAGGCGAGGAGGAATGCCCGCAGTGACTGGGGCGAGATTGAAGTGCACCTTCGCCGCAGCGTCGACGCGGGAAAAACGTGGGGTCCTCCACGCCAGATCGCGCACTTTGGAGAGCGTTTGCCCGGCAATCCGACAAAACCAGTGGGAGGCGAAAATGAGCAGACAGTGAACAACCCGGTCGCCATAGTCGATAGTGAATCAGGCCTCATCCATTTTCTTTACTGCGTCAATTACGCACGCTGTTTCTACATGCAAAGCTTGGACGATGGACTGACATTTTCAGCACCTATTGAGATCACAAAAGCATTCGAAGCGTTTCGATCGGGCTGCGATTGGAAGGTGCTTGCGACTGGCCCGGGGCATGGAATCCAACTCAAAAATGGGAGGCTGCTGGTTCCGGTTTGGTTGGCTTACGGGAAGGAGGGTGCACATGCGCCTTCGATGAGCGGCACTATTTTCAGCGACGACCACGGCAAGACATGGCACGCAGGCGCTATCGCCCTTCCGAACACGGAAGAGTGGAAAAACCCGAACGAGACGGCAGCGGTGGAGCTTTCAGATGGACGGGTCATGTTGAATGCACGCACCATCGCGTCGAGCAACAGGCGGTTGATCACAACCAGCCCTGATGGGATAGGGAAATGGTCTACACCGAGTTTTGATACGGCGCTTTTAGACCCGCAGTGCATGGGAAGCTTGCTCCGTATTCCGGGCAGTACTTCGCAAGGCAGGGTGCTTTTCTGCAACCCGCACAATTTAAAGCGCGATTCGAACGGAAATGAGCTACCCGGCGCGCACGGTGAGAGAAAAAACCTGACGGTCAAAATCAGTGTCGATGACGGACAAACCTGGCAGTTGGCGAAAACCATCGAAGAGGGAACGAGCGCATACTCCGATTTGGCGCTTCTTCCCGATGGAACAACGCTTTGCTTTTACGAGCGGAAAGACGCACTCACGATTGCAAGGCTGACAGCTGAGTGGCTGCAGCAGTCTGATACGCACGTTGCACCAGGTCGAAATTCAGCGGCCACCAGAAAGGCATCCAAGTAGGAAGGATTGACCTTAAGGGCCGTAAAGTTTATGAGAGTCAGGCTTACGCAAATACAATGCCCACGAGATAGGTATCACTGGATTTGAATCGCCGCCAGATCACGTCTTTTTCAAACGCGTCCATTCAACAAACAACTCAAGTATGAAATATCCCAAACTCGATGGTTTAATCGCAGCACCTTTTGTCGCGTTCCGCTCCGACGGTGAGTTAAACCTTGATTTGATCGAGGCTCAGGCGCATTCGCTTGTGGCCAGCGGAGTCAAGGGCGCCTTTGTTTGCGGCACCACTGGTGAAGGTGTGTCCTTGAGCTTGACCGAGCGAATGGCGGTTGCCGCACGTTGGTGCGAAGTGAGCGGACCTGACCTGCGAGTGCTTGTGCACGTGGGTGCCACAGCGCTGCCTGATTGCAGAACTCTCGCA
>JBILLC010000484.1:0-2647 GCA_044376275.1 Chthoniobacteraceae bacterium
CACGAGTCAACGACACGGGTGATTATGGCATTACAATGGAAGGTGAAGTGATGGGCACCCCCCAGTACATGTCACCGGAGCAAGCGCAGGGCATGGTGGCTGAGCTGGATCAGCGCAGCGACATCTACAGCCTCGGCGGAATTCTCTATGCGATTCTGACACTGAGACCACCTATCGAAGGCACGACGTTGGATGAGGTGCTCACCAAGGTGAAGAACGGGAGCATCAGCGCGATGGCAACCAAACGCGGCGGGAACGGTGCGGCGACCGTGGGTGCGGCTGCTGCGATGGGGGTTGAAGTGCCGGAGGCGTTACAAGCCGTCACGCTGAAGGCGATGGCGACGGATCGCAACAAGCGCTACGCGAGCGTGGAGGCATTTGCTGGTGACATTGAGCGCTATCAGAACGGCTTTGCCACGCAGGCAGAAGAGGCGGGAACCATAAAACGCGTCAAGTTGTGGGTTGGGCGCAACAAAGTGCTGGCTGGATCCGCGGCGGCCATGCTGGTTGTCGTGAGTAGCTTCAGTGCAAAGGTGGTTGTGGAGGGACGTAAGGCTAGCGCAGCGTTGGCGCGGCTGCGTGCGAGTGCGCCTACCTTTGCATTGCGCGCAGCAGATGCGATGCAGGGTGGAAATTTAGAGGAAGCACTGGAGGCAGCCTCCAACGCTGTGGATCTGCAACCTGACGTCGCAGAGTATCACCGTATCCGTGGTAATGTTCTGCAAGTAATGGTGAGGTGGCCTGAGGCGGTGAAAGAGTATCGGTTGGCGAAAGAGGATGAAGAGGCGCAGAAGAACCTGAAGCTGACTGAAGAGCTTATTCAGCAAACAGGGAAGGATGGCATTGATACCAAGGCGAAAGGACGTTTGTTTGAAGAACTGAACGCTCAAGGGCGGCAGTACGAAGCCATGGCCCTATCAACCACGCTTGGCGACTTCTGGAAGAATCGTAAGAAAGATCTCAGCGTGATCCCCGAGCTTGTACGCCGGTTGGACGCAAAAATGCTGCCCGTGCCCGGCACCAAGATTCTGCTGAGCAAAACAGAGTTTACCGTTGGAGAATGGAAATTGTATTTAAAGGCGGAAGGACTGCCGGATTGGAAGCAACCGAGTACCGAGTTTGAACAGGATGACGAGCATCCTGTAGTGAATGTGAGTTGGAATGACGCGAGAAAGTTTTGCGAATGGTTTGGCAAGGCGACTGGGAAAGAATGGAGGCTGCCAACAAATCAGGAATGGGAGGCTGCAGTGGGGACGAGCAAGTATCCATGGGGAGATTACTATCCGCCGAACTGGGATGACGGTAATTACGCGGTGGCAGAGGATGGGAAGCACGATCCTCAAAAAACGGGATTGGACGGGATCAAGGGAACGGCACCGGTTGCTAGTTTCCATGCGAATGTGTTGGGGTTTTATGATCTTGGAGGCAATGCGTGGGAGTGGATGTGGGATTGGCAGGCTCAGAAGGCTGTAAAGTGGGATTGGCAAGCCCAGAAGGCCAATAAGACTGTCATGAGAGACATTCGAGGTGGGGGCTGGAATAATGACTCGTGGTTCTGCGCAGTTGCCTCCCGAAACAACATTCACCCTGATGACCGCAACGGCACAAATATCGTAGGGTTCCGAGTGGCTCTCAGTTTAGTTCCCTAACGATCAAGCTGGCCTTTTACTTGCTCCGGGACATTCCCGGCATCTGGAGCTTTTTGCGGAAGCTACACCTCGGACACGCAGACATTCTTCGACACACGTACGACACGAAGACGACGACTTTTTATTGCCAAACAGTCACCGCGCAAATGACTCAGGGAGGAATATCTCCGTCGCGTTGGCTGCGCCATTTCCAACTCCGAGCTGCCTCCCGTCCCCGCTGATATCCAGTCCTTCCGGACTCAGATCCACGCGCCGAAACTCCTCCAAAAGCTGCCCCGTTTCGGGATTCCAAATCCGGATCCATTGATCCGATCCAGCGGAAACCAGTGCGGGTTTCGAGTGGTGCCACTTCAAGCCTGCCACTGGCGCGTCATGGGCGCGGATTTCACGAACCACCGACAGAGTTTGTGCATCCCGGATGCGGATGCGCTTATCGATTCCGCCCTCTGCAATCCATTTACCATCGGGCGATCCCTCGATTGTCAAAGCCATGGGTGCTTCAACCGTCTTACTTTGTTTTCCTGTTGCGACATTCCAAAGCACAAGAATTGTTTTCCCGGAGACTTCAACTCCTTCAGCATCCTCTTGGTCCTTGAGCATTGCGATTTCGGCTACAGCTTTATTCCCCGCCCAGCAGGCGAGCATTCCGCCAACACGCCTATACGCGAGTCCTTCGCGGTCCACCTCCAGGGTGTCTGAGAATTCTTTCCTCCAAACCATATTGCCGACCCACAGCTTTTGTCCGTCCGGACTCATGCACCAGTACCTGCTCGGAGGACATGAAACCGAATGCGGCACCTGCTTCGGGTCTATTTTAATGATTTCGCCCACTTCAACCCCCGTGTCTTTCACCTGCAAACGAATGTGGATGCCGCCCGCAAATCCGATATCAACACATTCTCCGGTCGGGTTTTTTGAAAAAATTGGAGCAAGTGAGCCCAGCTTAAGTACAGGGATTAACAATCCATCTGGATCCTGAAATGGAATTTTTTCACGTG
>JBILLC010000485.1:0-2644 GCA_044376275.1 Chthoniobacteraceae bacterium
AGTCCGAACCCTCGGGTTTTTGCAACATGCATCCATCCTAGGGAGAGATCGCTGTGCGGTGCAAGGGCTGAGGATGATGTTTTCACGTTGAGCATGAGTATGGAATTGTTAGTTTGAGAACGCGGAGCGATCGTTCACGTTTCAGAGTGGTGTTTACTGTAGAGTCTTGGTTTTCCACCGCGGAAAGTGCACTTATCAGCAAGCAATGTTTAATATTCACAGGTTCGTCACACATGTTTGAGCAGGCTGTTGAGGTTGTTTTAAAGGCTTTAAGCGGGCGTTCATCGGCCGGCGCCAAGCCACGCGCCTCAGCAGAGTCGCTTGGTCGACTTCGTGCCGCTCGCCCGATTGGCCATGCGAATCAACTGGCAGCTGCTTTTTCGCCGACAATCACAAAGTCAGCTGCGGAGTTCGGGCACGTGGAGTCTCAGGGTGAGGCGCCGGCGGCGTCGCGAAAACGGTGCACTCACTGCTCACTTGTTGTGAAAGGCGCTTCCCTCGAGTCCGCGCTGCTTCTTCCCCTCAGCCTCGGTCCCGGGCAGTTGCTGCTGGTCGGGGAATGCGGGTGCAGCGTGAAAGACGCAGAAAGTGCCAGTTTCGGCGGGGCGTCCGGTGAGCTACTCTTGAAAATGCTGAAAACAATGGGGCTTGGTCGAGATGCCGTAAATTTAGTGAATGTGATTGTTTGCGACAGCAATTCCAGCGGCGATGATGCGCCGACGGCAGTGTCCGTGCGCGCGGAAAGCCGTGCCGCATTTCGGGATTTAGTGAAGAGGCAACCGCCAAAATTAATTGTTGCAATGGGCGCGAATGCGGCGGCGTCTCTATTCGCGAATGAGCCGGGGATCGAGTTGTCGCGCTCAACTTGGAGAAAATTTGAGGGAATTCCAGTGATGACTACATTTCACGCCTCTCACTTGATTCAGAACCCTGCGATTTCAGAGCGGCGCAAGGTGTGGGAGGACCTGATGCTGGTCATGGAGGAACTCGGAATGGACGTTTCCGAACGCCAGCGGAGTTTCTTTCAGAAGTAGACTTCCTCGTCGACGCTTCTCGATCTTCGCTGTGCGGTTCATTCGATATCGACTCGAACGCCGGCGGAAATTTTTTGCACGAGGCGAATCACGTCCCAATTTGCAACTCGCATGCAACCGTGGCTGAATGCTCTGCCGATCGTGTCCGGTTGGTTTGTGCCGTGAATACCGATGCCGGGTTTGTTGAGCGCGCACCACACAACGCCGACAGGATTGTTCGGGCCGGATGGGAGCATGTAAAAATCATTTGTGCGGACACCGTGATTTAATACGCCCTCGTCCCAGCGGAATGCAGGCATGGTTGAAATGGCGAGGATTCGCCATTTTCCAGGAGGTGTCGGCAGGGAGGTGGATCCGGGGGTGATTGGGAACGCAGCCATCAGTTGGTCGCCATCCAAGAGTTGTAGGATGCGTTCCTTACGGCTGATTTGGATGCGGCGTCCTTTGAACTCTGGAATCTCTGGTAGCGTCGCTGTCGCGGTGATCTCCTCAATTTTAAAGGGCTTCACAGCGGGAACTTTGACTGTGTCGCCAATCTTGAGCGCATCGAGCTTCAGTTGTGGGTTCAACTCCTCAAGGAGCGCCGGGGCGGAATGGAATCGTTCAGCAAGAAATTCTAAAAACGATCCGTACGGAAGGTAATGGCGTTTTGATTGCTCTGCAGTGGAGGAGGGGACTGATCCAACAAAACGTTTGTCCTCGGCTTGCAAAGTGTACTCTGTGTAAACGGGGGTGTTTGGAAGTGGAAGGTTGTCGGCTGACCCCGTCAGCGCTAGCGCATGTGCTTGCTGGTAGAGCATTGTCGCTTTGACAGTAAACTCGCCAGTTTGGCCGTCGATTTTACCGGGGCCGAAAAGAGCGGTATCCAGAAAGGTCTGTAGTCGGACTGTTTCATCTCTTTGTTCAGGTGTCTGCTTTGAACGGATTGGAGGGGTTTGAGTCGACTGAGTTTGCGCCTGAAGAGTTTTCGTTTTTTGGGCGTCGGTCGAAGTTGGTTTGATTAAAACAGGGATTGAGTTCTTTAAAGGGGCAGGATCCAGTTCAAAACTAAATGCAACCTGCGTCAGCAGGACGCCGGATATCAGTTGTGCTTTGAGAGTAGGAGACACATTCATTGGGGAGCCGGGCGCAAGATATCTTCGACTAAGCCTAATAAATGGTTACTGTCCACAACAGCTTATTTGACATGAAAACACGACGTCTTCGTATTGCTCAGGTTTCGCCCTTGTGGACTCGCGTCCCGCCCGTCAGTTACGGAGGAATTGAACTGCTGCTGAAGCTTTTAGTCGATGAGTTGGTGGAACAGGGTCATGAGGTGACCCTCTTCGCGAGCGCCGATTGTGATGTCAAAGGCCACTTGCACTCGGTGCTCCCGGTCTGTCTGAGCGACATGATGGGAGAACAGCGCGCCCAATGTTACGAGCACTACGCTTGTGCAGTCATGGCAGACGCCATGGCGCGCGCTCATGAGTTTGATATTCTTCATTTTCACTTGCAGCCAACGTGGCTTCCTTTCGCCGCAAACGCACCGTGTCCCTCTCTTTTTACCCTTCATACTTTTCCCTTGCTCGATGACGAATGGGTCATGGCCAGGTACCCTAACGTGGAGG
>JBILLC010000486.1:0-2635 GCA_044376275.1 Chthoniobacteraceae bacterium
TAAGCTCCGCCTGTCCGCAGCGGCGCTTCGTTCTGCTCGCTCGGTAAGCTCGGTCCAGCTCGTGGCCGTTTCCAAGAGTCATCCTCCCGACTTGCTTCGGGAGGCGTTGGGGGCCGGGGTTGAGATCTTTGGGGAGAATCGGATCCAAGAGGCGCGTATAAAGGTCCCGCTCCTGCCGAAATCCGCGCGGTGGCACTTTATTGGACATCTTCAAAGCAACAAGGTGAGGCAGGCTCTGCCTTTATTTGAGCTTCTGCATGGAGTTGACTCACTGGGCATCGCCACGGAAATCAACCGGGTTGCCTCGGAACTTGGGATGTATCCTAGGGTACTCTTGGAGGTGAATGTGGCGGGGGAGGGAAGTAAGTTTGGATTCACTCCAGATGCCCTTGGTGCCCAAATCGAAGCTTTGTTGGGGCTTGGGAGGATTGAGATTGCAGGTTTGATGACGATTCCACCCCCGTCTTTGGATCCGGAGCACTCGCGTCAATACTTTGTCCGCCTCAGGGAGTTAAGGGATAAGATAAGCAGGGAAACCGGAGTTGTTTTACCAGAGCTTTCGATGGGTATGAGCGCGGACTTTGAGGTTGCAATTGAGGAGGGCGCCACCATGGTTCGGGTCGGTAGCGCTTTGTTTGGCGAGCGAGTTGGCAAGCAGTGGCGTCCAGTTGAGACTGATGCTCTGGACGTTTAAGTCCAGAATCGGCAGAATTGAAGTTTGGCAGGCACGGATACAATGCAATCAGGCAAAAAACTTGATTTGAAGAAGATAGATCAGATCGGAGCTGAGATCGCTCTTGTTTGGAGCGATGGTTGCGAGTGTTTTTTCGGGTTAGAGCAGTTGCGACGGGCTTGTCCATGCGCGGTCTGCCAAGGGGAGGCAGATGTGCTTGGGATGGTTGATCGCCCCGTTTTGGAGTACAGGCCTGAAAGCTTTATGCTGAGCAGGATACAATTAGTCGGCGGCTACGCTCTGCAACCCACCTGGGGAGACGGCCACGGAACAGGGCTTTATTCGTTTTCTTATCTACGTCGGATGTCGGGATTAGGCATCGAGCAGGCAAAGGAGGCCGCGCCCGGGGAGTTATGACGATTTACACGCGGATTTGCATTGTTGCGTGCACCATAGGCGCGTGTCTCGCGGGGTGGAATGCTAAGCGGATCGAGGAGCTCGCGCAGCGGGATCCGGATCCGGCGGAGTTGTTCGATGCGATGCAGTTACACTTGGATACCATCAGGCGTCAGCACTACCGACAAGCCTACTTGCAGGTTTCCAGCGACTACAGGGCGCGCAAGGATGTGGAGCGTTTCATGGAGGCGGCTCGGGTAGACTTTTCTGCAGTTCGTCAGGCGGTACGCTGGGAGTTTGGAGCGCCGTCCACGGATAGGAATTTTGCTGAAGTTCCGATCAGGCTTTTTATGGCAAGCGGAGATGTGTACTCGGGAGTTTTCGCCCTAGTGCGTGAGAACCGGAGCTGGAAAGTCGACTGGATGTGGGTGTCTGCTGGTCTGGAACCCGCTAGGGCCGTTCAGGGGGTGCGGATGTAAACAAGTGGCCGTGGGAGTCAAACAAGTTGCCGTGTGAGTCAGAGTCCTCGGACCCATGGCGAAGGTTTTTATCTGTCTTGATTATTGGACCATTGGGGGCTTTGCTTATCCCTCCACCCACATCATATGAAAAATAACATTCAATCGTTTATCGCTGTTGTCGCAGGAATCACCCTTCTGGCTGGATCTGCTCAGGCAGATGTCAAGGTCGGCACCATCGACATGAAGCAGGTATTCGACACCTACTACAAGACGAAGGACGCTGAGGCGAAGATCAACGAGGCTCGTTCGCAGGCTAAGAAGGAGCTGGACGAAAGACTGGATTCCTTCAACAAAGCCCAGGAAGACGCGAAGAAACTCAATGAGGAAGCAAACAAGCCGGAGTTGGCTGCGGCAGCCAAGGCCGACAAATCCAAGCTGCTGAATGAAAAACTTCAGGCACTTGGTGCGTTGCAGCGCGAGATTCAAGAGTTTCAGCAGAGCCGTGAGCGTCAGCTTTCCGAGCAATCGGTCCGCTCAAGAAACAATCTCGTTGAAGAAATCAACAAAGTGATTTCGGACAAGGTGAAGGCGGCGGGTTATGACGTTGTGCTCGATAAGTCCGGCCAGAGTTTGAATGCAGTGGGTGTGGTTATCTATTCGAGAGAATCGTTTGATTTCACGAATGACGTTGTGACTGAGCTGAACAAGGCGAAGCCAGCGTCCAAGACCGAGAAAAAGTAATTTTCAAACCGTCATCACAACCAAAAGAGCCGCCCAAACTCGGGCGGCTTTTTTTTGGAGGGAAACCGTGATTGGTGCAGGGGCATTTTAGGAAACCAGTGGATGCAGATCCCGAAAAACATTAAACTTCAGCCGATGAAGCGGTGTCTGCGACATTTTCCACGTTTTGCAGCGAAAGTCATTTGCTGGCTGGCTGTGGCTGAGGCATCCATTTTTTCGAGCCTAGCATACGTGCCGGGTGACTTGGTGCGGGCAAACAAGAAGGACACCCTGAATTTTTTCGGTGAACCGCTTCTTGGGGTTCCAAAAGGGCAAGAGTTCACGGTGCTCAAGCATCAGCCGGGATCAGGAGTTGTTTACCTGG
>JBILLC010000488.1:0-2620 GCA_044376275.1 Chthoniobacteraceae bacterium
GACTTGGCTCCAAGTGTCAAAGCCGAATGAACCCGATTCGGGACGCGTTTTGAAGGTCCACATACGCCTCCCGTCCCGAGCGTCAAACCCATACACATCTCCACCATATCCAGGCAGCACAAGGATATGTCCGTGCATGGCCCCCGCAACCGTGGTTCCGGTGGGGACAGCCACTTTCCCACCTTCTCCAAACCCCGGCACCGGTTTTCCGGAGCCCGAATCCAGCGCCACCAACCAGTTGCCATCCCCAAAAAGTAAACGAGGAGATGCTTTGGCATCTCCTTTCCAAAATAACAGGCCACGTCTTGCTGGAGCACTGCTCTGACTTCCAAGCAGCTCTTTCATCGCAAAACGCCATCGCTCTTTTCCTGTGGCACCATCGATTGCTACAATGCTTTTGCCAGGCGTGGGCGTGAAGATCACCCCGCCTACAACGATTGCGTTGCACTGTATGTTTCCGCCTCCATCCCCGCTGTGGTAGGTCCAAGCCTGATCAAGCATGGCGACATTTGCGGGAGTGATTTGTGTGAGCTCGGAAAATCTGTTTGAAGTGCTTCCCCCAAGCGAACGCTCCCAGTCGGGACCATTGCCCGAAGAAGGCCATCCGTTAGATTTTGATAGCATCCCAGCCTTCGCCGCAGGAATGATGAACTCAGCCGGAAACGACCTCCTGTCAGCAGAGGCAGTTGCATTCGCCGGGCGAGTATGCCCGTTGCTCGACTGAATGCCTGACGCCTGTGCATCCGGGAGATCATCAAAGTCAAAAATTCCCATTGTGTTGTTTTCCGATTTCAATGGTGAAACGCCGGGCTGTTGAGGTTCGCTTGCTCCCGCAGAAATTCGCACATTATCAATGATTCCCTCGCAACCCAGATTGCCCTCAACGAGCGAGCCAATTGCTAGTCCGCCTGGCTTCGGATCGCCAGTCCGCCCCTTCAGCGCTGACTGCGCAATCATCGAGCCGTCGACGTAGAGTTTGACGTTGTCAGGGCCAATGACAGCTGCAAAAGCGTGCCACTGATTATCGCACACATTAATGTTTGTTCGAACATTGCAGCGTCCCGGCATGTAAACACTCAGGTCCCCGCTTTTCGCATGAGTGTACAACTCCCAGTGATCCCCTGAAGATTTCGGATCACATGCAATCAAAATGTTGTAGTTTGAAGCACCGCTTAACTTGGCGCGGCACTCCACGGTGATTGGCAGTTCACGATACCCCGGCTTCGCATCCACGTGTAAACTGCCGTTCAACGCTTTTCCAAACGCTGGATTGAGCGAGGGCACGCCGATTGCACTGCGAGATTTGAGCGTCTGACCCTTTTGGCCGGTTGCACCCGTTTGTACGACACTGGGTACCCCGGTCCGCGGCACAGGCTTTGCCACTGCAGCCTGACCGCGAATCTGTCCGGTTAACCAACGCAATCCATCAAGATTATCGAGTAGGCGATCGTGGGCATCTTCTCCAGTGTGATTGAGGATGCCGATCGGGCCTTTATATCCGCTTTCACTGATGATTTTCAAAAGCGACAAATCCTCGGTTCCCATACCCAGGGGAAGAATTTTTCTACCGAATTGATCTCCCTTCACATCCATGCCGTTCAGATTCAAACAGAGCAAATGCGGCAGCATTCGGTTGAGCAACTCTTTGAATTCGGCGATATGGCCATGCCCGTGATGCTGGTTGTAAACGATCCCCACATTGTTGACGCCCTCCTTGCGCAGTGCATTGATGATCTCGATTTGGTTGTCAGGTTCGCCAAACCATGCTCCGTGATTGTAAAGTCCCACCATCAACCCGTCAGTCCGTGCCGCCTCAGCAATCGGCTTGATCCGATTCACTTCATTCGTGATCCGCCGGACCTGCTCCTCACTTGAAACGCCATCACTCGCCCCACCCCCGCCGCTCACCCACAACTGTGGCTTCATATGATGACGCCTGAACAGTTCCAATGCCTTCATGGCCTCGGCGTTCAGCGCACCCGGAAACCACCAGCCGAGCAGATGAATTCGGTGCCGCTTGAGCGCCTCCATTTCTTCATCCCACTGCGGGATATGTTCCGCGCGGTAATCATAGACGAATTTTCTCAACTCGAGCTTCTCGAGCATGGCAGCCCGCTCCTCTGGGCCACGTTTCGCCCTGTCAAATGGGACAATACACCAAGCTGCTAGATTGCTTTGTCGGAACAAATCTTGCTCGGGATTCGCCGCGCGCAGCCCACTTGTCAACAAGAGCGCAACCAGTATGACGCAATGGAGCAAATCAATGTGATGGGGGGTGTTTTTCATGATTTTGGGTCGGCATGAGTGCTTTGCGCACTTGGTTAGCACTGGCGTTCCTCGATAAATTCGTCGAACGCGGAAAGGAAATCATCTGTGAAATCTCGGTGCAACTGATGTCCCCTCCCCGCGAGACGCACGTGCCTGCAGTTGGCGATCATCGAAACCGCTTCTGTTGCGTCCTGATCGCAAAGTGCGCCCCCCGAAGCAGGGTCCGCCTGCAAAAGTAGTGTGTCACATTCGATGGAGCGGTAAATGAGCTGCCTGTCGTAGCCCTCAAGCCAACGCCCCTCCACCAAGGGAGTGAACACCTCGGGATCAACGAATTGCAGGCAACTTGCAC
>JBILLC010000028.1:0-10035 GCA_044376275.1 Chthoniobacteraceae bacterium
GAGGGTACGCGACGAAATCAAGCGCGTCTTCGATGCTTACGCCGCTGGGCGTAGGGACGGAATACGGCGCTGAAGACAGCCAATCTTTTCTGCGGAACAACTTTGAGAGTGTCTCGGAGTCCACGAGCAGAGGGCTCGGGCAGAAGTCTGCTGGAGAAGTCCTAATGACTCAGCGAGCTCTTTCAGCATTCCAGACTTTGATCTCCTCGAACCATCCACTCTTTCCAGCAACTCCTAGTTCGATTTTGGATTTTGTCGGGTGCCCAATGCCATCGGACTTCAAAAAGGCGGCGACTTTGCCATCAATCGAAACACGCATTTCGTCTCCCACGGTTTCAACGCAGAACAAGTAGGTTTTTCCGGATTCGAGTTGTGCGGGATATGTGACGCTGTGAGCGGCAATGATCCTGTCGATTTCAGCTTTGTTGGCCGCCATGTCCTTCTTGAGTTCCACAATCCGGCCGTTTTGCGTGCCCTCGCGTTCATCAAGAATCGTCACACCATTGAGTTTTGCCTGCGCCCTTGCGACATGCCCGTAATGCGAGCCGGTGTACTGACGATCATCAAATTCCACGTCAATCATGGTGGCGCCCTCGAAGCGGATCTTTGCCTCGATGACACTATCCTTAGTTGGCAGATCAAGCCCATACACCGCGGCGTGAGCCTTTACTTCGGGCTTTCCATTGGCTGCAGGGATATTTTGATCCCTCGTCTGCATTCCCTTTAGCGCGCCGTTTTCAAAACTAAAAGTATCGACGACGCGATGCCAGCGCTTGTCGCGATTGGTTCCCTTGAAATCATCAGAGAAAAGAAGCTCTTTTTTGGCGGCAATGGGCGCCTGAGGAAGCGGGGGCTGCTTGGCAGGATCCAATGCGCTGGCACAAACCACGAGGCACGCGCTGATCAGGCAAATTGGAAGGATCTGGACGGGGGTGGGACCATTCATGGCTTCATCTATGACACAAGGATTGTTAAGCGGCCAAACGGAATCGTCAGTCAGAGCATGAGGAATCCGCACCCGAGTCTCATCACAACGACATTCAAATCGGCCCGACACATGCCGATACAGCTGCAGAAATGATGCTCAGCTCATCGTTGCCGGCTGGCCGGTGGACTCCAGCACCGTGCGCCAAAGTTCGCCCGAAGGATCAACCCGGTTACGCCCTCCGGCAACGAGTTCCACGGGCAGATGCACGAACTGGTTGTGCCAGCTTGCGACCACTAGACCAGTTTTTCCACACATGGCCGCGTGCACCGCATGCCGCGCGAGCTGCAAACAGAAGACACGGTCCTCAGGCGTCGCAACGACACCCCTCACCAAGTAAGCGGGATCCATGTAGCGAAGATTCACGCGAATCTGTTTTTCCTCGAAATAGCTTGTGATCTCCGATTGCAAAAACCTTCCGATGTCCCGGTGTTTGACGTTACCCGATGCGTCCTGCTCGCGTTTCTCGGCCGTCATCAAATGCTGGCCGGCGCCCTCGGCCACAACAATGAGCGCGTGGCCGCGCGCTGCAAGGCGCGACTCCAGACAGGACAGCAGACCCTTCTCGCCCCCCATTTGAAACGGCACCTCGGGAATCAGCACAAAGTTGGCCTCCGCACTCGCAATGGCGGCGGAGCACGCTATGAACCCTGAGTCCCGTCCCATTAAACGAACCAGGCCGATGCCATTACGAACCCCGCGCGCCTCGGCATGCGCGACAGACACGGCGCGAAACGCCTCACTGAAAGCGGTCAGATAACCGAAGCTGCGGTCCATGTAGCGCAGGTCATTGTCGATCGTCTTTGGAATTCCAACCACTGACAAGGCGAGTCCGCGCTGATTGGCCTCCAAGTAAATCTCACGGGCTCCACGCTGCGAACCATCGCCACCCACAACAAACAGTGCATTGACACCGAGTTGCTGCAAGCGGTCGACCATCACCCCAGCGTCTTGCTGACCCCTTGAGGAGCCCAACATTGATCCACCGAGATGCTGTATTTTACTCACGCACCCCGGGGTTAAACTGATCGGTGCATGACCGCATGCCGCATTTAGACCTGCGTATCCATAAGGAATCCCGAGAAAACTTGAGACGCCGTAGCAGTAGTGCGCGTGCATTACCAGACTACGGATCACATCATTGATGCCCGGGCAAAGCCCGCCGCAAGTCACCACTGCAAATCTGCATTCAGCGGGCACGAAATAAATCGTGCGGCGCGGCCCAGCCAATTCGATCGACTCAAGCGCGGCATGTGAGGCATGGAAGCGATCATCCAATAGAATCCGTGCATCCTCAGGGACCCAGCTTCTCTCCGCACGCCCCCATTCACGCTCGAGACCCGGTGAGCTTATCGCGCATGGACCGAGGGTTGGGATGCGCAGTTCGGTGGATACAAAATTCGGCATTGGGCTTCGATCCCAAATCGAATGAGGCGCGCGCCTTGGCTGGACGCCGCAGCTGCTCCTGCACCACCCACCGATCAACGCCCTACTCGCTCAGGCACCAAAGCGTGGAATCTGACCGCACAAAAATGCTGCCTCCAGCCAGAGCCGGCGTGCAAAGCGTGAGTTCCTTGGTGGCATCATTGAGTGGAAGCTGTATCTGCCCGATCAATGCCCCCTCTGGTGCGGCACTGTCGACAATTTGCAAAAGCGCTTTTTCATTGATCAGCGCGATTCTGGCGCCTGCGCCCACGGGCGAACCGCTGAACGGACCAGTGAGTCGCAACTTCCATTTTACATCGCCCGTCCGGGTCTCGGCCATCGTGAGGATGCCGGCGCCGTTGACGCTAAAAAGCCTGTCCACGAGCAAAAGCGGGCTGATGGTGGAGGGATTGATTTGACGAGAATTCCAGATGACTTGAGGCATTTGCGCTCCGTTGGAAGTCGAAAGGGCCGTGATCCCAGACACCGCAGCGTAAACGATATCGTTCACTGCGATACTTGAACTCATGGTCGATGCGTCAGATTCGTGTTCCCACAGCTTTTCACCCGTGGCTGCGCTGACAGCGATCAGGCCCTTCTTGGACTGAAGCAACACGGCATGGGGCACACCATCCTTCGCGGGAAGCGGCACGGGACTGCTCCAGTTGGCAAATTTCGGACGCTCCAGCTTCCAAAGATTTTTCCCTGTCCCAGCGTCGATACCCAGCGAGTAGCTTTCGCTATCATTTTCGATCACGACGACGACGGTCTTGCCGATAACCACCGGCGACGAAGCCATACCTAGACTGTTGCTGGCGTTGCTATAGTCAGCGGTGAGCCCGCGAAGCCATGACAGGTTCCCATCGAGATCGAACGCGGCAAGGTCGTTTGAGCTCCAAAGAGCAAACACATGTTTACCATCACTACACGGTGTGTTTGCAGCGACCGACGTTTTCGCATGCGTCATGGTACGGCCTGTGGCCTGCAGTTGGCGCTTCCAAAGCGGTTCGCCGGTTTTTGCATGAAAACACAGCACTTGAAGCTGCTGCTGCTCGGGGCCAACCGAAGCGGTGACGAATACTCTTTCGCCGATCACGATTGGGCTTGAAAGACCGCGGCCCGGCAAGCTCGCACTCCAAGCGATTTTTGGATCCTTCGGAATCAACGCATCTGGTGAGGCCCCCGAGGAAGAAGGTCCGCGAAAATGCGGCCAGTCCGATGCAAGCGTTGTTGGAATGAGGGCCTGCAACCATAAATGCGATGACATCGCAAGGAACATGGAAAGCCGCTTCGAATTGGAAGTGAAAGCTGGAGAAAAACAGGCGCGCATTACTCAGGAGTGGTTAAAAATCGGTTGAAACAGATGAATCAACGGCTGGATTTTAAATCCAGAGTTGCAGGTGGAATTGCGGTGCCTCCGCTGTCGCATACGCGAAGTTGAAATTCCCATTCGACAGTCCACGACTCAGTCTGTTCGTTCTGGCAGCACTTGACTAAAATCTCGTTACTGCCCTTGCGGAGCTGACATTTGAGTTTGTACTGATCCATGCGCTGTCCCCTGTGGTACTCATCCCGGGCAAAAAGCAGTTTGCCATTGAGCCAAACTTTCCATGCGTTCTTGCATCCGAGCCGCAGCTCAGCAACCCGGTCCGTCGAGGATTCAAAAGTGGTATAAGCGTAAGCCGTGGACTGCTTGAGGGCGGTAAGCGGCTTGTTGAAATCGAGTTTACCGTAGTCGTCCGCGCTTTCAAACGGCTGCCAATGAACCTGCTTGTCCTTTCCATCGTACGCCTTCTTGAGATCAATTTCTTTTTCCGGCGGATAAACCCTCTCGAACCCCAAGCGGTCTGTGTTGTCGAAAGGTCCGATGACATGCCATTTGGTGAGAAAACCGAAATGTTTTTGCAGTTGCACGGGCGAGCCAAGTTTACCGAGCGCATCCGCAACCGTCCTGGTCTGATCCTCGTCGCGCACAACCTCCAGCGCCGAGAGGTACGCCTTCTTAGCCGCTTCTCCCTGCAGTGAGGCAGCGGCCGTAATGAGGTGCGCGACAGCGCCGCGCCGCAGCGATTGGACCGGGTCGTTCAAGAGCGTCCGCTGCAGCGCCTCCGCTCGATTTGAATCGGATTGCTGCAATAAGTCGAACGCAAGCACACGCGCAGATTCGTGGTTGCCGGTCTCTCTCACAAAACTCTCCAGCTCGCCAAGTGGAAGTGGCTGCTTGGACTTAAGCGCTTGATCTACAATAGTATTGCCCGCAAGTCGCAGCCAGTTGTCAGCCACCGGACTGCCTGTCCCCGTTTGCGAAAGCACAGCGCTCAGGGCGTTGGGCCCGATCGCAACCGCCGCCCTCCATGCCTCCTTTGCCCGCTCGTTTCCCTCACCCTCACGTCCGACGATGGCGAGGGCTTTGATCAACGCTTGCGCGTCATCTGCCGCGCTCAGCGAAGTTGCGACAATGCTCAGGGCGGTGAGAAGAACGGACAGTTTCATAAGGGGTTGAGGCTGATTGAAAATTCATCCGCCTTCGATTGCGATCCGAATTTGCAAACGGATCTCGAAATGCGCGATAGATGGGATTGCTAATAAAATGCGCTGAACAGGGTGTTCATGAAGTCATGCTTAATTGTCCTCACAGCCAAGCCTGCGCCATGTCCACCCTCCTGCCGGATGCGGCAAGCAGGGTATTGCCGGAACGGGTGGCGCACGCGGGACATCGTGCTGCGGGAACAGCGCGGAAGTCTGCGCGAACAACGGCGTGGATCTGGGGCGCGGCGCTGGGGTGGTGTTTTCAGACCGTTCAAGCCCTTGCCGGCCCACCCGTCGACTACCAGCGCGATGTGCTCCCAGTGTTGCGCGAGTATTGCTACGACTGCCACGGGGAGGGCTCCAAAAAGGGCGGCGTTTCACTGGACAAATTTTCCACGCTTGAAGAGTTCGCACGCCAACCCAAGCACTGGCTTGCAGTTTGGCGCAACCTCGATTCGCAACTCATGCCGCCCTCGGACAAGCCTCAACTGTCCGTCGAGCAGCGAGGGCTAATCCAACGCTGGATTGAGGACGCGATTTTCAAGGTCGATCCGAACAATCCCGACCCGGGCCGCGTCACCGTACGCCGACTCAACCGCGAGGAATACCGCAATACAGTGCGCGATCTGCTAGGGGTGGATTTCGACGCATTCGACCGGTTTCCCCCGGATGATTCCGGAGACGGCTTCGAGAATAACGGCGACGTTTTGAGCATCTCTCCACTGCTGAGCGAAAAATACCTCGATGCAGCGAAGGAAATCGTACGCAAGTGGTCGGAATCTCCGGCTACCCGCCGCGAGCTTTTTCCGGCAGGCCCGCCTCCGGGCGGCCCTGCCGAATTCCGAGGCTACGTGCGGGGACTGCTAGAGCCCGTCGCGTACCGGGCTTTTCGTCGTCCGGTAGATGCGCCAAGTTTGAATCGCCTCACGGACATCGCGATGCGGTCCGGTGATTTTGAGTCAGGTTTGCACACCGCTTTGACGGCGATGCTTGTTTCGCCACGCTTTCTTTTCCGCGCGGAAATCCAACCCGAACCCGACGACGCCTCGAAAGTCGTGCCTGTGGATGAATATGCGCTGGCTTCGCGGATGTCTTATTTCTTGTGGAATTCCTGCCCCGATGCGGAGCTTCTGAAGCTGGCTTCTAAGAACGAACTGCGGGCAAAGTTGCGGGAACAAGCGATCCGCATGTTGAATGACCACAAAGGCGAACGGTTTGTTCGAAGCTTCGTTGGTCAATGGCTGCGCACACGCGATGCCGTAGAAATTCCACTTCAACCCCGGGTTATTCTCGGTGTGAAGACCACCGAGATGGCGGAAGCCATTTTCAACAGTCGCGTGCGCGAGGCAATGCGCGCGGAGACAGAAATGTTGTTCACGCATTTGGTCAGAAAAAACAGGCCGGCAGAGGAACTCTTCACTGCCGACTACACGTTCCTGAACCAGACACTCGCGAAGTTTTATGAGCTGGAAGTCAAAGTTGGAAAAACACATGAGAAAGTAACCTTGCCTGCGGGGAAGCGTCCCGGAGGCATTCTCTCGCACGGCGCGTTTCTAATTTCCACGTCGAATCCAACTCGCACCTCTCCAGTAAAGCGCGGTCTGTTTGTGCTTGAAAACATGCTGGGGACACCGACGCCTCCACCACCACCGAACGTGCCCCCACTTGAGTCCGCAAAGGGGCAGTCGAATAAAATGACAATGCGGCAGCAAATGGAATTACACCGCAAAGACGCTCTTTGCTCGTCATGTCATGCGCGGATGGACTCGATCGGGCTTGCGCTCGAAAACTACGATGCGCTGGGGAGGTTCCGTGAAACCATCAACGATGCGCCGCTGGATACGGCCGGCACCCTGATCACAGGTGAGAAGTTCGCGAACATTCCCGAGCTCGCCGCGATTCTAAGCACCTCCCGTAAAGGCGATCTCTACCGCTGCCTCTCGGAGAAGCTGCTGACTTACGCGATTGGGCGGAGTCTAGAGTATTACGATACTTATAGCGTCCAAAAGCTGGTGAATGCGATGCGGGCCAATGGAGGCAGCATGCAATCCCTGCTGTTTGCTGTAATCGAGAGCGCGCCCTTCCAGAAGCGGCGCGGGGACGGCGAGAAAGTTGCAATGGACTCGCATCCCAGATAGCCGCACTATCAAAACCGAGACCACCCCCGCCTATGAGCTCACCCAAATTGGATCGCCGCAGTTTCATCAAGTCCGCCGGCCTCTTTCTTGCACTGCCGAGTCTTGAGTCGTTTTTGGGACACACTGCGAAAGCGGCGTCATCGGGCGCAGCAACCACTGCCTCGGGTGATCCACTGCGCATGGCCTTTGTGTATGCTCCCAACGGAGTCATCGGTGAGAACTGGTTTCCGAAGGGAACCGGCGCGGATTACGAACTTAACGCCAGCATGGAGGCGCTCGGGGAATTCAAAAAGGATTTTTCAATCGTGTCCGGACTCGAACATAAGCACGGCTGGGCCGGCGGCGACGGCGGAGGTGATCATGCGCGCGCTTCGGCGACTATTCTCACCGGTGCGCGCCCAAAGAAGACCGCGGGTGCAGACATTCGCGCGGGGATTTCCGTAGACCAGGTTGCCGCTCGACAGGCGGGTGGGCTGACCCGTTTCGCCTCGCTGGAGCTGTCCTGCGACGCGGCACGCGCAGCGGGCGCTTGTGATTCGGGTTACTCCTGCGCTTATCAGCACAATATTTCTTGGCGTTCGGCCACCCAACCCGTCGGGGCGGAATCAAATCCGCGGCTCGCATTCGAAAGGCTTTTCGTGAGCGCCGCTGCCTCCAACGATGCAGCACAAGCGGAGCTGCGGAAGGCGCGCGAAAGCTCCCTGTTGGATTTTATCGCAGCGGAGGCAAAGTCCCTTCAAAAACAGTTGGGCCGCAGTGACCGCAACAAGCTGGACGAGTACCTGACGGGAGTCCGCGAAATCGAGCAACGCATTCAGAACGCGGAAAAATTCGGTCCTCTTCCAACGGTGGGCGAGGCTAAGCCCGACGGCATTCCCGGCTCGTACCGCGAGCATGTGCGCCTGATGTTTGATATCCTGGCACTCGCATTCCAAACAGATTCGACGCGGATCTCCACCTTCCTGCTGGCGCATGACGGCAGCAACCGCAGTTTTCAAGAAATCGGCGTGTCCGAAGGGCACCACCAGCTTTCTCATCATCAGGATGATCCAAAGAAGAAAGAGCTCATTTCGCGCATCGACAAGTTCTACATCGAACAGTTCGCGTATTTTCTCAAGCGCCTCCGCGACACTCATGATGCGAACGGAAAATCTCTTTTGGATCAGTCGATGATTGTTTTCTGCAGCGGTCTCTCCGACGGCAACAAACATTCACACGATAATCTACCCGTGATCCTGGCGGGCAGAGGCGGCGGCTCGCTGAAGCCGGGCTCGCATTTAAAGGTGACCTCGCCCCAGCCGATGGCAAATCTTTACATGAATCTGCTGCGCAACTTTGGCGCGCCCGTCGAACGAATCGGAGATTCCTCGGGGTTTCTCTCCGAAATCTAGACCGTTCTTACGCAGTACAATTCTTCCCTTCCGCGAGCATTCTCATCCAGATACACGCATCGATTCTTCAAGCCTCCCAATGAAATCTGTCCTTTCCTCCGTCGCACTGGCCATCTCCTACTCACTCCTGGCCGGGCAGCCGCTCAACGCCGCCGCACCGTTTCCGATCCAACCGGGGGATCGCGTTCTGTTGATGGGCGACACGCTCCTTGAGCGAGAGGGCGCAGCAGCAGCATTGGAAAGCCGCATGGCGCGGCGTTTTGCTCAGACGCAGTTTATCACTCGCAACCTCTCTTTCAGCGCGGATCTGCCAACCGGCGTTTCGCGGGCGAGCTTTGACCCCGCCGCCACGGGAATGGAGCGCATTCGCACTCAGCTGGACTTAGTGAAGCCAACGGTGGCGGTGCTCGGCTTTGGAATGGCGGCGAGCCTCGAAGAGATGACATACAAGGCTGGCGATCCAAATCTAAATCCCGATACCGAACGGTATGGAGCAGTATTTACCGCATCAAAGTTCAAGTCTGATCTCGCTGCGCTCATGGACGCAATCAACGCATCCGCGCAGGGCGGCAAGGTGCGCTTTATTTTGCTCACTCCGCTGAAGCACGAGGATCTGCGGGCAGCGCGGCCCGGTCTTCCGGACCCTGCGTCCCACAATGCTTTGCTTGTGCAATACACTGCAGCGATTCGCGAACTTGCGACCGAACGCGGCGCGCAGTTGGTGGATCAAGCGGCGCTTTTGCAGGGCGATGGAAAGCCGCTTCTCACCGACAATGGGATCCATCCCTCCGTCGAAGGACTCGAACGCTGGGCGGATGCGGTTGCCTCCGAGCTCGGCTGGAACCCCGGGAAGGATGCTGCATTGGAGAAGACTGAAAAACTGCGCGCCGCGCTTCAGCGTCGAAACGAGCTTTTCTTTCACCGCTGGCGCCCCGCCAACCACACGTACATCTTCGGCTTTCGCAAACGCGAGCAGGGCCGCAATGCGGTCGAGATGGAGCAATTTGATGAACTCCTGGTAAAGGCCGACGCGGCCATCGAGGCCATCAAAGCAGGCCGCCCGGAGCCCACCATTTCGGGGCCAAGCGCCGATGTGCCAGCCGAGAAGCCGCTCGAGATTCCCGCTTTTGAACTGGAGGACGGATTGCAAATTAGTCTCTGGGCTCAGAACCCCCTGCTTTCAAAGCCTGTGGAAATGAATTGGGATGCCCGGGGCCGGCTCTGGGTTGCCACGACGCCGATTTATCCCCAAATCCAACCGGGGGCACTGGCAACGGACAAAGTGTTCATTCTTGAGGACACCAGACATTCCGGAAAAGCGGACAAAACCACCATTTTCACCGAAAACCTTTTGATTCCCACGAGCATCGAACCCGAGCTCACAGCAGACGGTAAAAACGCGGCTTTTGTCGGCGCATCCACGGACTTGTTCCTGCTCACCGACACCGATGGTGACGGGAAGGCCGACCAGCGGCGCACCGTGCTCAGCGGCTTCGGCACCGAGGACACGCATCATACCATCCACACGCTGCACTGGGGTGTGGACGGGCGTCTTTACTTCAGCCAG
>JBILLC010000489.1:0-2617 GCA_044376275.1 Chthoniobacteraceae bacterium
ATCCGGGGATTCACCGAAAAGCGTAGACCAAGGTGCTGGCTGCCGTCACGACGGCGCGCAGCTTGATTAATGTTGCGTGGTCAGCGAAAAGGCACCCATTTTAGTCGCCGCACTCGGGGATTCATGCTTAGGGTGCCGCTTGCCTTGAGCAGCCATGAAACCTCCCCTTGTTCTAACCATTTTACTGGTCAATGGATCGCTTGCCTGTCTCGCGCAGGAATCGCTACCGGGTCCTCTTTACCGTGAGGCGGTGAGTGAGTTCACCAACATGAAGACCACTCTCTATCAGCACAAGACGGAGGTGGATCGGGAGGCTGGCACGTATAAATACGACTGCGTGCAATTTGTATCCTACGCGCTGAGACAGGCGGCTCCCGTCGCATGGGAGTCGGTGTGCCGGGTCAGGGGAATTGCCAAGGGCAAGGTGCCAAGTCCACCAAGTTATCAGAAGTTTTTTGCAAGTTTGTCTGAAACGTCTCAGCCGGGTTGGAAAGCCGTGCCAACGGTCAAAGATTTGCAGTCCGGAGACGTCATTTCGTGGGATTATAAAACGGAGCGAGCCATAGGTCATGCGGTGGTGATTGCGAGCCTTCCAAAGCAGATCGCGGACGATAGCTGGGAGGTGCAGGTCTATGATGCAACTTCAACCCCGCACGCGGGAGACTCCCGCCCGACGGATGAGCGGGCGCAGATTTATGACGTCACGGGCCGGCGCAGCGGGCTCGGCACCGGAACGATGGCGTTCACAGCTGATCCCGCTACGGGAGCGCTCACGGGGTATCGTTGGACATCGAAAGGAAAAGTGATTGTTTGTCCCATTGGCGCAGGGCGCCCGACTCATTAGTTGGCGGCTGGCCGTGGATGTGTGCATGCCAATTCCGGCAATGAAAACTGTCGCCGAGCTTCCTTTCAATCGGCTGCTCAATTTGCAGGCCGCTGTTGATTCCGAAAAGCTGCTGCAGTTGCCGGCAGGTGTGCAGTATCTCAATCATCTTGGCACTGTTCACGCGGGCGCTCTTTTGGCGCTTGCGGAGGCGAGCAGTGGTGAGTTCCTGCTGCGATCTCTGGGGTCAATGGAAAGTCTTCTGCCGGTGGTACGAAGGTTGGAAGCGAAGTTCCGGAAATTAGCGGTGGGCGGGGTGAATGCCTCTGCAAGTGTGGCAGATGGTGCCATTGATGAGTTGTGCGCAGGATTGGCGAACAAGGGTCGCGGCCTGATTGCAGTTCATGTGGAGCTGTATGATGACGCATCCACTCACGTTTTGTCGGCAGTTGTTGAGTGGTTTGTGGCGCGATCCGGACAGATGAAGCAAGTTGGGGACTCAGTTTGAACACATCCGTCGGGATGTTTGCCCTGTTGGCTTATCGCGCGCTGAACTCCTCCGAAAGCACGATCTGCTGCACCAGATCCGCGAGCCCGGCGCCGTTGCGTTTGCTTAAGTCAAACAACCGGTCCAGTGTCTCGGCATCGGCAAAACTAACCTTTCGGCCCAGTCCGTATGCGTAAAGGTTCTCCAGGAGTCCCTTCAAGAAATCATCGCCGCGCGCTGCGATTAAATCCCTGAGCTGAAAAAATCCGTCGAACTGGGGTCCGTCGTGGAAGGCGCCCGAGGCGTCGATGGGGAAGGTTTTTTCAACCACCTTGCCATGCGGTCCGTCTTTGACCACCCAGCCCGTCTTGTAGTGCGGCTCTTCCGTGCGCCAGCGTCCGGCTGCATCGAAGTTCTCGAACCCGAACCCGATCGGGTCGATCTTGCGGTGGCATTGCGCGCATTGCGGTTCCTCCTGGTGCGCTTTGATGCGCTCCCGGACCGGCATCGCCTTTTTTTCGAGCCGCGAGAGTTGCGGTACGTTCGGCGGCGCGGGCGGGGGAGGCGAGTGCAGCAGCTTTCTGAGCACCCATGCGCCCCGCTCCACGGGACTGGTGCGTTCTCCGTTACTGCCCATCGCCAGCACTGCTGCCATCCCGGGCAGACCACCGCGCGGAGAGTTCTCCGGCAGGATGACCTTTTGAAAATGCTCACCCTTCACCGGCGGCAGCCCGTAGTAGTCCGCCAGCAACGGGTTCACGACGACGAAATCGCTCTTGAGCATCAAGCGCGCATCCAGATTTTCGCGGAGCAAATGCAGGAATGTGTGATGCACTTCACCGCGTGCAGCTGCACGCGTGCTTTCGTCAAACTCCGGAAACAGCTGGTGGTTGAAGCGGAAAAAATCGAGCCGTTCCAGATCCAGCCACTGGTGGGTGAATCCCGAAGCGAAGGCGAAAGCGCGCGGATCCGCCAGCATCCGCTTAAGCTGCGCGGTGCGCACCGCCGGATCTTTCAAACGCCCTTCCTTGGCCGCCTCCAGCAGTGCATCGTCCGGCGCGCTGCTCCAAACAAAATACGACAGTCGTGAAGCCACTTCCATGTCCGAGAGCACACGATGTGCTGCCTCCGCTTTCTGCGGAGCGTTGAGGTAAAGAAATCCAGGGGAAGCGAGTGCCACCGCCATGGGCTCGGCCAAGGCTTGCACCCACGATTTTCCAGCCCGCATTTCCAACGCATGCAACTCGGTCAACTTTTCGACAAACGCAGACTCCGGCTCAACTCCCCGGAACGCGCGGACCGTGAAA
>JBILLC010000490.1:0-2614 GCA_044376275.1 Chthoniobacteraceae bacterium
AAAGACGAGAGTCTGAAGCTCACGCCTGCAGCGCCTCTCGAGGGATCGAAGACACCGCACATCGGCGTGGCATGGGGCCGCATGATGCTTGTATACCCAGATCCGCTTACTCAGGTCGCAGATGCCGTGGCAACGATCCGCAACATGCTGGACGCACTCATTTCGCCAAAGAGCGATGTGAAAGCACAGCACTTCAGCGGTCCGGTGGGCATTTTAAGAACCTATTACAATCTTTTTGCAGATGAACAAGGATGGAGACTAGCACTCGCATTCTCAGTCTTTTTCAACGTCAACCTGGCGCTCTTCAATCTTCTCCCCTTCCCGATTCTTGATGGTGGGCACATCACTCTGGCACTTTTCGAGGCGCTGCGCAGACGCCCGATTCAGAGCGCCCTGCTCGAGTACGTCCAAACCGCTTGCGCCATCGCTGTCATGAGTTTCATCGCCTATGTCACCTTCTTCGATGTCAGCGACTTTTTTTCGGGAAAGAAGGACATCGCAGTCAAAAAACTTCCCGCAGATAACCCGGAAACTGCGCCCCCCTCGACGAGCGAAAAAAAATAACGCATTCGCTCAGGCTGCTGCACACTTCGAACACCGCACTCTGACGTTGAGTCATGCAATACTGCGAATCTTTTTACTCACCGCACCGACGCCTGACACGCGAGGTGCGCTTTGGCAATGTGGGCGTTGGCGGCTCAAATCCAATCCGTGTCCAGTCCATGTTGACTTGCGACACGATGGACACATTGAACTGCATCCAGCAAACATTGGATCTTGTTTCCGTGGGTTGCGAAATCGTTCGCATCACAGCCCCCACGGTCAAGGACGCGGCCAACCTTCAGCATATTGTCGCGGGCCTTCGCCGGACTGGATGCAACGTCCCCATCGTCGCAGATATTCATTTTAAGCCGGAAGCGGCTCTGGAGGCTGCAAAGTGGGTGGAGAAAATCCGGATCAACCCCGGAAATTATGCGGACAAAAAACGCTTCGCCGTCCGAGAATACACCGACCTCGAATACTCAGCTGAGCTCGATCGAATCCGCGAAAAGTTCACTCCTTTGGTTGCTCTATGCAAAGCACGAGGCGTTGCGATGCGGATCGGTACAAATCATGGGTCGCTCTCGGACCGGATCATGAACCGTTACGGCGACACGCCTCTTGGCATGGTTGAGAGCGCTATCGAGTTTGCTCAGATTGCCCGGGATCTGGACTATCACTCATTTGTTTTTTCAATGAAGTCCAGCAATCCAAAAGTCATGATTGCAGCGTATCGCTTGCTGATTGCACGGCTCAACGAATTGGGTGAGGATTGGAATTACCCGATTCATCTCGGCGTGACAGAGGCGGGGGATGGCGAGGATGGACGCATCAAAAGCGCCATAGGCATTGGGAGCCTTCTCTCCGACGGCATAGGAGACACTGTCCGCGTTTCGCTAACCGAAGATTCCGTGCATGAAATCCCAGTGGCGCGTTCGCTCATCACTAGCTGTCCCCCGGCCGGTACCGGGACTATTTACCCCAACGGAGGAGAGCCAGTGCCGCGACACAATCCATTCCAGTTTTCGCGGCGCAATGCCTCATCAATTCGCTGCGGCAATTTCAGGGTTGGATCCAAGGAGATTGTGCGGGTTGTGCTCCCGAGCGACGCACATTCCACGGCTGTAGCACGCGCTGAAACACTGGGCGAATACCAGCCTGAAATCAGCACCAAAGATTTAAATGTCGTCGAGGTCGACCCAAGAGATGCAAGCGCTTTTTCGAACCTCAATGCTTTGGAGAGCCCAACTCTTATAACAGTCAAGGATGGGATCCCGATGCACCCCATCAGCGCCTTTAGACTTCTTGCAGCGCAGGCACACGAAAACCACCCGATTCTTCTCAAAGACACCCTCAATCCCGGACGCGAGACCGCCACATCACTTCAAGCAATGCTGCAAACAAGCGCCACTCTTGGTAGCCTGATCTGCGATGGCATTGGAGACGCCATCCTCATCCGGGCCGAATCACAAGCAGAGCAAGCGTTGCGGCTGGGCTACAATTTGCTTCAAGCTGCTGGCTCGCGCGTTTTTAAAACCGATTACGTTGCATGCCCGAGTTGCGGACGAACCCTGTTCAACCTGCAGGACACAACTGCGCGAATTAAAGCGGCGACCGCTCATCTTAAAGGAGTCAAGATAGCGATCATGGGTTGCATCGTAAACGGGCCAGGCGAAATGGCTGACGCGGACTTCGGATACGTCGGAGGCGCTCCAAGCAAAATCAACCTCTACGTAGGCAAGACGCCGGTGAAATTCAACATACCAGAATCTGAGGCCGTTGAGCGCCTGAAGGATTTAATTGCAGAACACGGAAAATGGATTGATCCCTAAAGAACTTTCTCCACTCCTACTCACAAACGACCCCGTGAAAAGATTCCCCATTGAAAAAATTAATGTCCTTACCAGACGCGAAGCTATCCAGTGCACCACGCTTGCAAGTTTGGGAGTGGGACTCGCAAGTATGCTGAATTCAGCCAGCGTTCGCGCGGCAACCGCACCGAACCGCAAGCTGCGGGTGGCAGTTGTTGCTCTCGGACGCGGGATGGCGCACGTCAGCGCGCTGCTTTCTCTGC
>JBILLC010000491.1:0-2612 GCA_044376275.1 Chthoniobacteraceae bacterium
TTTGCACCGAAAACAGTTGCACCAAACTCCGACTTCCCTTTGACAATTCCCCGATAAGTGCCGATGCGACCGTTCTTCCATACGCCTGTGCTCTGGTCGTGTTGTGGTGTTTTGGCTCGCGACACCGTCAAGCAACCCGGACCCATTAACGTGAAAAGGCACTCAACACCGTGGACAGCGTAAAAAAATAGATCTGGAGTTCCGCTTTGATAGGAGCATGGCCCCCAAGTGGTCGCGCCCACGATCTCGCCCACGGTTTGATCATTGATGAGATTCTTCAGATCGTCACCAAAGCGCGAAGAGGAACTCGAAAAGCATTTCACGTCGTGACGCCTCGCAAGATCAAATAACATTACGGCTTCCGTCAGCGTACCGGCAATCGGCTTATCGATGAAGACCGGCTTTCGACTCGGGAACACCTGCTTACATTCCTCGAAGTGAATCCTGCCATCCACACTTTCGATTAAAACGACATCCACTTTCGCGAGTAGCGTCGGGATATCGGAGACGATTTCAACGCCCATCTCGCGCACTTGCTCGGTGAATTTTGCAACCCGGTCTTTGCTGGCAGGCATGTCTGTTCCGCCCGGGTAACCAGCGACCACTTTGATGTCCGAAAGATCGCCATCCGCCCTCGGATTGTTGAAAAGCTTGGTAAAAGCGGGGACATGGGATGTGTCGAGTCCAATGATTCCAGCGCGCAGCGGTTTCAAGCTTTCGTCCGCGTAAAGGGCTTGGACGAGCCAGAGAGCAGTCAATACCCGGAGAAACTGTGGAAAAATCATGGATGTCTCGGGCAAACAGGAAAGGCCTTAGTGGTCCGCTTAATCCGTATGCCAGTTGAAGTGCCTGTGGATCTGAAACCAGGCGAACGCCTTTTTAAGACTCTTTTCAGCGCCTAGCGCTAGGGTTGAGCACCCTTCTCATGCCCTTTGAGTTCCCGGACAAAAATATTTTTCCAGCGGATCTCTCCGCCGTGGGTCTGAAGCATGATGGGGCCAGTCGCAGGCAGTCCATCCGCGCGGTTCCAGTAGTTTTCCATGATCGCACCGTCGACTACGAGTTTCTCGTTAAGCCAGACCCACGTCTTCGAGCCGATTTGTCTGATACGGAGGTGATTCCATTGTCCAAATGGCTTGTCGGCAAGTTCAATTGGATCACGCCCCGGGCTGTTAGGAGTGTTGTTGAATAATCCGCCGGAACCAAGGTGGGGCCGGCGATCAGGTTTTTTTGGATCAAAAATCTGGTTCCAGTCCCAGATTTGAACCTGCGGAGAGCCACGGAGGTAGATACCGCTATCGGCACCTGCCACAGTTTTATAATCGATTAACAGCTCGATATCGCCAAATTGCTCCTCTGTGCAGGCGTATGGCCCGGTTCCGACGTTCACCAATTCGTCTTCCTCCAAACGCCAGTGTGCGGTGAATTCATCACGTTGCGCTTTTAGAGCGGCCTCAAGTTTGGCGCCCTCAAGTTTCGCAGTTGAGTGAGGATTCCATCCGTACCATCCCTCAAGATTTTTTCCATTAAACAGCGCGCGAAAACCCGGTGGAGGCGTCGATTGAGCTACTGAGCCAACGCTGAATGCCAAAAAGGCAGCAAGGCAAACAAAGAGAGGGCGGGGGGGATACATACCAGCATTCCTAGACATCGGAGGGGCAGCGCCGCAACGCTTTTCTCCAGCATTAAAAGATTTTGGGAGCAACTAGAGCTGAGAGGCACTCCACCGCAAATTAACCTTTGAACAGCATGGGTTTGCAATATGAACCTTAACGAGCCATCCATGAAATGGACTTTGCCAAGTTTGCGGAAGATAGTCAGATGGAATGTTTCCTCCTGCGTCCATTGCACCGCAAGCGACTAGCGGGAGCCGGCGTACCCATACAAATGCGCTCTCGGGAACAACACGCCACTTTTTTAAAATCAAGATAGTGACGTTGTTTCGATGAGACTTCTAAGAAGAAGTTTTGAGGATGATCTTTCCGAGCGCGCCCGGTGTCATTTGTAAATGATGCGCTTCAGACGCGCGATCTAATGTGAACATGCTGCGAATCACCGGACGCAGGCTGCTGTCGGTGAATCCAGATAAGAGCTCCGTATGAATCCTCCCAAGCACCCCGGGAGGAGCCTTCGCAAGCATGATTCCGCGGATATCCCCGTCGCGCATCATCAGCTCGCGCGGTTGGATTTGTACCATGCCGCGTGATCCAACCACCGCCACACTCCCATTGGCGGCTAGCATTTGCAAGTCGCGCCCCAGATTTGCGTTTGCGAGCATCTCAGCGATGAGATCCACGCCCTGTCCCCCGGTCGCCTCAAGAATCTGCTGCTCGTACCCCGGTTGATGGTGGTCAAAGATCGCGTCCGCTCCCTGACTTTTCAAAAGGACTCGCCCCGTATCGCTTCCGCCTGTGGCAAAAACACGGAGCCCGGCGCGCTTTGCTAGTTGAATTGCGGCGATCCCGACGCCGCCGGTCGCTCCGTGAACGAGCACAGTTTGTCCGCGGCGAAGGTTGGAGCGGTGGAATAACGCATAGGCCGCTGTAGCGTATGGAATTCCGATGCAAGCCCCCTCCTCGAATGAACTCTGGCGGGCGAGGGGATGCACCTGT
>JBILLC010000492.1:0-2611 GCA_044376275.1 Chthoniobacteraceae bacterium
TGGATTTTGAATACAGCGGATGGGACGAGCCCGTGGGAGGTGCTTCTGAAATGGCCGTGATTCCACCAGTGAGCGGAGGATAACGATGATGAAAATCGACATCTCCTTTATCTCGGCACCCATCTGCCGCCCCTCCTTGCAAAGAACTTCTTTTGAAATAGGCGCAATCGCGGAGTTTGAGGGCATTGTACGCGGAGAAGAAAACGGGGTGCCCATCGACGGACTGTATTACGAGGCTTATGAGCGCATGGCGGATAAAATTATGCGCGCTATTTTTGAGGAGCTAGCCAACGAGCACTCGTGCGATGCAGTCGAATTCATTCACCGGCTTGGTTGGGTGTCGGTTGGGGAAAGCTCCTTGTACATCCGAGTGCAGAGTAAACACCGGGGGCCAGCGTTTGGATTTCTGCAGGAGTGCATCAACCGGATGAAAAAGGATGCGCCGATCTGGAAAGTCGACAGCCGTGGATTGGAGACTGACTTGGGTGTTTGAGTGCGGAGATTTGCGTGTGAAAACACTGGCGCCAGCGGAACGGATACGCTCGCCTGGTGACTGCTGGTTTGAGAACCCTGCTTTGCAGGCGTACGTGCGGCGCCATTGAAGGGTTGTCCCGACCTTCACGTGAGGCAGGACAGCATCCTTTTTAAACGGGTTGCATCGCCCCGCCTTGCCGCGCTGACTTTAGGAGCGAGTCCAGCACTCGCTGTGTGAGCAAAGAGATTTCCGGCCAATGCGAGTCGCGGGCTCCACTCAGAACGATCTCCCCGAAACGGCGGAATAGTTTTGCATCGGGTGCGGATTCATGGGCGCTCCCATGCTCGGCAAACGAGAGCACTGTGTCGTTAGACTGCATCCGAAATTCGCATCCTTGAATCGAGAAATGCGTGTTTGAAAGCGTCAGCCTGCTCTGCGGACCGTCGAAAGGCAGGACAAAGTCATCGAGTCGCAGGGCGCCCTTGGTGCCGCTTAAAACCGCCCATTGCTGGTTGTGCGCTACGAATGAGCAGTAAAAAGAAGCCACACATCCACCCTCAAAACCGATGCTCCCGGAAAAATCAAGCGGCACACCCTCATGCGTCTGGCGCACCATAACGCCCCTTACGTAAAGGGGCTTTGCCCAATGCATCGCCCAGAGTGAAAACCGAATGTTGTACCAACCCAGGTCACCAAGACAACCAAAGGGCTCCAACTCTGCCTTTGAACGGATATCGCCACCCCCTAAAAAACGGTCATCTGCGCAGAAACTGAATTGCGAGCTGATGCTGCGCAACTCGCCAACAGTTTTGCCATCCTCCAAGAGCGCGCGGATCGCCGGAAGCCGTTCGCCATGCATGAACATCACCCCATCCATGAATTGCACTCCGGCCTTTTCGCAAGCCTCGATCATTTCAGCGAGGTCGGAGACGGAGTTTGCGCAGGGCTTTTCGCAAAGCACATGCTTTCCGGCGCGGGCCGCTTTTAAAACCCATTCCTTACGCAGTCCGGTCGGTAGGGGGATGTAAACCGCGTCGATATCCGCTCGATCAAGAAGCTGCTGGTAACCGCCCACCGCGTCGGGTTGCACGGGGAAGGGATGCTGCGTCTGGCACTCTTGTATCCACTGGGCGGCGCGGTCCACATCACGGCTCGCAACGGCGACGATATCGCCATTTTGACTCCTAAGAATGGAAAGCCAGTTGCGTTTGGCAATATTTGCGGCACCGAGAATGCCCCAGCGGCATTTCCGTTCAGTGGAGGGGTGTTTCATACTTATTCGGTTCAGAGCTTCCGCTTGTTTGCGGTGCACTTTTATCCCTTCAAACTTGTATCGAGTGAAGGGCAAAAAACATGAGTTGTCCCCGGGCACCGCTTCAGCTCCTGAAAAAAACTCTGGCGAACCCGACACGATTCGTCGTAACCGGCGCATCCGGGGTGTTACCCTAAGCGGCGGCACAGCTGGAAACAGCAGTGAGCGCGAGGAGGTGGATTTTCATGAACGAGAATCGCGTTGCCCCGCCAACCGCAGGGGCCGCATCCCTGCGCAACAGAAACTGGCGACACACATCCTAGGACTCTCCCAAATCCGCGCTTCGGTTTCCTTGCCCGCCCTCGCCCCCTGTTGGTTCAGGTGCATCTGTGAGGGTGGCCTCAGCCATCAAAAGAGTACCCGCCACCGAGACCGCATTCTCCAGCGCCACACGGATCACTTTGGTGGGATCAATGATTCCTGCTTCCATCAAATCCACGTATTCACCCGAAGCCGCATCAAACCCGAAGTTTCCAGAGCCGCCCAGCATCCGATGAACGACGACGCCCGAATCGGCTGCGGAGTTGTCTGCGATCTGTCTCGCGGGCGCTTCAATCGCACGGCGTAAAATGAGGACGCCCGTGCGTTCGTCACCCTCAAGTTTTCCGGCTTCCGCATCCAGAGCGGAAGCCGCCCTCAGAAGCGCGAGGCCCCCGCCGGGTACAATCCCCTCGCTCATCGCCGCGCGAATCGCGCTGATTGCGTCATCGAACGCTTCCTTGCGATTTTGCATGTCCGCTTCCGAGGGCGCGCCCACTCGGATTACTGCAACCCCGCCCGCAAGCTTGGCAAGCCGCTCCTCGAGTTTTTCCCGATCGTACGTA
>JBILLC010000493.1:0-2610 GCA_044376275.1 Chthoniobacteraceae bacterium
CTGTAGAATGTCGGACCGCTGCGTGGCGGCGTAAATTGCAGTTGAACCACTCCGCGAGGCTGCTCTGGATGAAGCAGTGCTGCTGCCTCTCCGAGGGAGGTGGTGCCGCCAGTTGCAGGAAGCGGATCCAGCACCTCAACGCGGACCCGTGCATTGAGCGCACGCGCGCCAGCAAGTTTTACCTCAGCTGACACCGTTACAGGCGCATCCTCGAACGCCGACTGGGTCGCGCTAACCGCCCCAAGCGCAAGGTCAGTATCCCTACTCTCGCGCCCGAACAACACCGGATAGATCGGAGGCAAACCCGCCGCATTTAAGTTTGCGGAATCAAACGCCACTCCATCCGTAAGCAGCACCATCCCAGCCATGCCTCGCCCAATCCGCTCGGATGTTTCCGAAACCGCCGCTGAAAGTGCCGTTGGCCCCCCCTGGAAACTGAGATCCACGACCTTGCCCAACTCGCGCGAAGACGAAGAAAACGCAAAGACACGCACTCTGAAATCACGATCCAATTCCGAGCGCCACGATAGCGCGCCTCTTGTCCATTCCTCCATCAAACGCGACCCGCGCGTCATTCCGGATTTTGCATCAGGAAGCTGCATACTCCGGGAATCATCCAGCAGAATCGCGACCGTGTTCGCCCGTTCCTTTGGAACACGAGTGACCCACTGCGGTTCAAGCCAGCAGGCTAGCATCGCGTAGAAAGCCCCCAGTTTTAAAGCGACCGCTCCAAAACGATTGAGGCGCCGCATCGGCATCCCGCGGTTAACCCACAACGTGAGGATCGTCACCAGCACAGCCAAGCCCGCCACCGTTGGGACGTCAGACGGACGCCCAACGCTCACCATCGCAAATGAATCAATCGGAATGCTCATTTGCCTCCCCCGAGCGCCTCATAGTACCTCCGAACCGAGGCTTCGTACTTCCGCGGAACCGGATCCCGGTCAATCGGTGCATCGTTCTCGCGTCCCTCACGGCGTGCGAGTTCCGAGGAAATCGCATCCCGCAATTCAGTCAATGGAGCCAGCAAGTTTTGTTGAATCTGCTCAGGACTCGGTTTGGTCGCGTTCCGCTTCATGTCCCCACGCAACTGCTCCACCGCCTGTTGCACCCGGGCCACTCCGGCCCGCAGTTGAGGCCGCTCTAAAAGCGCTTCCACACGGTCGAGTCGATTCAACCAGTCGCCCAAATCCTGCACAGGCACGCCGCCCCCTCCACCCGCTAAACCGCCGCCCATCTGATTGCCCCCACCGCGCTCCATCGAAGCACCCTGCTTTACCCGCCCGTTTTCCCCGCCCGAAGGCCCATCCCCACTTGGTACATTCGCCCCTGTTTCGGCCCCAGCCTCCTTGCCTTGGGCGGGTGAATTGCCGCCCTTAGCAAGGGAACTCTCCCCCGCGTTTGATGGGCCGCCCGTTCCTGCCTTAGCTCCGCCGCCCCCGCCTTTGCTCGAATCACCCTTGTCTTCCTCATCCCCCTTGCCGCTGCTGCGTGCTGAATCCGCCTTTGCCTGCTGTATCGGCATTCCTGCCTGAGCCGAGCGCTCGCTGCCGTTCTCCGCCCCCTTGCCGTCCCCAGCAGGCTTGTTAACAGCACCCTCTGGCGATCCCTTCCCTTCGGTATTTTCTGCGGAAACGTTTTCTTTACCCGGACCTGTCTGCCCTTGGCTTAGATCCTTCGAACGAGCCGCCCTGGCTTTCTGGGATTCCGCCGAGACGTCTGCAACGGCTTTGTCCGTAGTGCCCGTCGCCTTGGCCGCCTTTGAATCGTTCCCGCCGCCGGGCTGATTTGATTCGGCCCCAGGTGTGCCTTCATGACTGCCGGCAGCGGGCGCGCGATCTGGCGCAGTAGCCTGATCGGGATCCGCCGCCCTCTGCCGCCCGCCCATCGCAAGCCCTGCCTTTTCGGAAAGCTCGCGAGCGATCTTGTCCACCGCTGCGCGGGCCTGTCTTAAAGCTTGAGCGTCATCTCCGAGAACTTCTTCAGCGGCCTTTTCCACCGACTGCGCGAGTTCTTGAACGTCCTTGCCAGCCGACTTCTCGGCGCGCTGCGCCACATCCTGTCTCCGCGCAGCGAGGGCTTCCTCAACCACCTTGAGCTTTAGCTCCGTTTCATTCTGCACGCTGGATCGGTGCAGATCCTGAAGGGCTTTTGAAAAAAGCGGCTCTGAAACTTCGGTCGCCTCAGCCGCACGCTGTATTTCCTGCTGCAGCGCCTTCAAACGTTTGCGCTGAGATTCGAGCTCCTTTGGCAAACCGCCCTGGGAAAGTCTTGATCCACCCTTGCGTTGAGTCTCAAGTGCCTCCGCGATCGATTGCTCCTGCTCCACCAGCTCCTGAGCACGCTGCTGCAAATCTCTTGCTGCTTCGCGGGTTCGGCCCGAAAGCTGCTGTCTGAGCGCCTCACCTCCAGCCCGCAGTTTTTCCGAAGATCTCGCCGCCGAAGCGCGAGCCTCGTCCAGCGCACCTTTCTCCATCGCAGAGGCCGCCCGCTGCGCAGCCTCGCGGGCGGCATCCAGCTCCTCACTTTGGCGCGCCAGCGATTCGTTTTTTTCGGCGGCCTTTTGCTGCGTGTTTTCCAGCTCACGGGCAAGGGCTTTTTGTTCATCGG
>JBILLC010000494.1:0-2609 GCA_044376275.1 Chthoniobacteraceae bacterium
GCCGCGTCCAAGAATTGCCAAAAGCTCACCAAAGAGATTTTCGGCGATAGCATGGACTACGTGCCTTGGATGCGACCCGGCTTCGAGTTGGGCCTCGCCATGCAGGAAATCTCCCGCAAAAACCCAACGGTCAAGGCCATCATGATGGGCCAGCATGGCTTCATTTCCTGGGATGACGACGAAAAGCTCTGCTACACCCGAACCTTGGAATTCATCGAAAAAGCCGCGTTGTACATTGAATCCAAGTACGAGGCAAAAGGCGGACATGCAAAAGCATTTGGCGGCCCAAAATACCACACATTACCCGAGGAAAAACGCCATTCGATTCTCGCCGGCATTCTGCCATGGCTGCGTGGTCAGGTCAGCCAACACCGACGCTTCATCGGGACGGTTCAAGAGGACGACGCCATCCTGCGTTTTGTAAATTCGAATGACGCTGCACGTCTCGCGGAACTCGGCACCAGCTGCCCCGATCATTTCCTGAGAACAAAGATCAAACCACTCTACGTCGACTGGAATCCGGCATCGGGCGACTTGGCCAGCCTGAAGGCGCTGCTCAAGGAAGGCCTCACAAAATATCGCGAGGACTACACCGCTTACTACAACCGCTGCAAACACGCCAACTCACCCGCCATACGGGACGCCAACCCCACTGTCATTCTTATTCCTGGTTTGGGAATGATCGCTTGGGGCAAGGACAAAAGCGAATCGCGAGTCACTGCGGAGTTTTATAATTGCGCCGTGGAAGTCATGCGAGGCGCTGAGGCGATTGACGAATACATTGCATTGCCGCAGCAAGAGGCCTTCGATATCGAGTACTGGCTTTTGGAAGAGGCAAAACTCCAACGCATGCCAGCAGAGAAGGAACTCGCGCGCCAGGTGGTTGTCGTCATCGGAGCAGGCAGCGGCATCGGAAAAGAAACCGCCCACAGAATCATGAAAGAAGGCGCCCATGTGGTTTGTGTCGACCTCAAGGAAGAATCCGCCACAGCAACCGCCAAGGAAATCACCGACAAGTACGGCATCGGGATCGGCGTCGCCGGCAGCGGAATCAGCGGCTGCGGACCTGCGGTTGGTTTGCCTGCTGACATCACCAACCGGGCAAGCATCCGCGCAATGCTCGATCAGGTTGCGCTGGCGTATGGAGGATTCGACTCGATCTGCGTGACTGCTGGAATTTTCATCCCAACCGACACAACCGGTCACATCGCCGACAACGGATGGGATCTCACCTTCAAGATCAATGTGAGCGGCAGTTACTACGTCGGCGATGAAGCCTCGAAAACCTGGAAGGAACAAGGGCTGCGCGGCAACCTTGTGCTTACCACAAGCGCAAACGCTGTCGTCTCGAAAAAAGGAAGCCTTGCATACGACACCTCCAAGGCCGCGGCCAACCACCTCGTACGCGAACTCGCGATGGAACTCTCACCGTTGGTCAGGGTCAACGGGGTTGCGCCTGCCACCGTCGTGCAAGGAAGCGCCATGTTCCCCCGCGACCGGGTCATCGGATCGCTTGCAAAGTACAACATCCCCTTCAAAGAGGACGAGGCAACTGATTCGCTCGTTTCCAAACTTGCCCAATTCTATGCAGATCGCACTCTCACCAAATCGCCAATCACACCGGCGGACCAGGCCGAGGCGTACTTTCTTTTGATCTCAAATCGATTAAGCAAGACCACTGGACAGGTCATCACAGTCGACGGCGGTTTGCACGAAGCGTTCCTGCGCTAAACCTCCTGTGCCTTGAATTAAAGCCGCGGGATTTCTCGTCCCGCGGCTTTTTTCTGTCACACAAACCAAACGTTGACCGCCGCAAGCATTGTGAGGGAATGAAACGCCGCGATAAGCGAGTTTTGATCGTAGGCGGCGGCCTCGCAGGTTTGTCGTGCGCCATTCACCTCCATCGCAAAGGCGCGCTCCCATTGGTTTTTGAGGGCGCAAATACCGTCGGGGGGCGGGTAAACACAGATATTGTCGATGGATTTCGTCTGGATCGCGGTTTTCAAGTGTTTCTGGACGCCTACCCGGTAGCAGGATCCATACTGGATTTACCCCGACTCAAGCTGCGACCATTCCGAGCGGGCGCCCTGGTTTTTGTGGACGGCAAAATGCGACGTGTCATGGATGTATTCCGGCACCCGTCGGATGTTCTCGGAAGCGCGTTTGCACCCGTTGGCAGCGTATTCGACAAACTCCGGATCGCACGTCTCCGTTGGCGACTGCTGCACACCGGCATCCCAGACATCGCACGGCATGAGGACTTATCCACTGAGGATTACTTGAGGCGTGAGGGCTTTACGGCTCGGATGATTGACGTCTTTTTCCGCTCGTTCTACGGGGGCATTTTTCTTGAGCGAGAGCTTCGTACTTCGAGCCGGATGTTTGAGTTTACGTTCAAGATGTTTTCAGAGGGAAATGCAACACTTCCCGCTCAAGGCATGGGCGAGATTCCCCGCGACCTCGCATCAAAACTTCCGCCTGCGGCCATCCGCTTTAATGCGCGGGTTGCCTCAATCGGGAGTCGGTCGGTCACTCTTGATTCAGGTGAGCGCATAGATGCCGATGCTGTTGTTGTCGCAACAGACGCAGCCTCAGCGGCCGATTTAATC
>JBILLC010000495.1:0-2608 GCA_044376275.1 Chthoniobacteraceae bacterium
CGCCCCGAATACGAGACATGAACCAAGCCGGATGCTTTTCAAAAAGAAGGCATTCTGAGGCAGCACATGATGAGTGCATCGGACTGATCACATGGGCGCGGCGTTGAGTACTGACTTGTCATTGTTAGGTGCATGATTGTATACAATCATGCGTGCGCAGCCCCCTCCACCCCTCCCGCCGCCAGTTCCTTCGCAGCAGCTCCGCCCTGATCGCGCTTCCCTTCCTCGAGTCTCTGGGCTTCCGTCGCTTCGCAAGCGCCCAGCCAATCCCGCAGCGTCCCAAACGCATCGTGTTCCTTGGCTTCGGCTGGGGCGTGACCCGCGAAACTTGGTACCCAGATCCGCATCAAACCGGTGCCGACTACGCCTTACCTCCGGGGCTTGCCCCACTCGAAAGGCACAAGAAGGATTTCACGGTCATTCAAGGATGCTCGCACAAATTCAGCAACGAAGCCCACTGGGGCAGCACCTTCTGGCTCACGGGAGCAAATCGTTACGCAGAGCCCGGACGCAGCTTTTGCAACAGTATCTCCGCGGACCAAGTGGCTGCCGCTAAACTTGGACGGGACACACGCTTTAGTTCCATCCAACTCGGCACTGCCGATGCAGACAAACAAGGCCACGGCCCGGGCTTGTCGCTCGCGTGGAACGAACACGGCAACCCAATCGCCGGTTGTGACAATCCGGTTGCGGCGTTTCACAAGCTGTTCTCGGCGGAAAATACGCCGCTCGGCCAGCGCCAGAGAATGCTTCTGGAGAAGCGCAGCGTCCTTGACGCACTCGTTGGGGATCTCGCCCGGGTGAAGCGCGGACTTTCCCGCGACGACACCGCAAAGCTCGACGAATACGCGCAGAGCATCCGCGAGATTGAAACGCGGCTGAGCAAAGACGAACAGTGGCTGAACGTACCGAAGCCTCCGGCTCCGCTGCCGGAGCCACGGCCTGGGCTTGCGGGACGAGAGGAGATCAAAGTCATGTACGACCTAGCGGTCGCTTCGCTCCAAACCGACACCACACGCGTCCTAACGTACCGCCAACCGGTGGACAGCCTGCTCAAAAGCATTGACGTCCCCTACACCGGCCACGACCTGAGCCATTACGAGCGATCGCAAGGCGATCGAATGGAGTTTTCACAAAAGAAAGATGTTATCCAAAGCACCCTGCTCGCAGGATTCATGGACAGCCTCAAGGCTGTAAAAGAGCCCGACGGCTCAACCCTGCTCGACCACACTGTGTTGGTCTTTGGAAGCAACATCAGCTCGGTTCACTTTCTCAACAACTGCCCGACGATCGTCGCCGGAGGTGGCGCTGGCCTGAATCTGGGAAAACACCTCGTGCTGCCAAAGGACACCCCTCTCTGCAACGTCTGGCTCACACTGCTCAACGGCATCGGTGTTGATATCACGCGCCACGGCGACAGCACCGGACCGGTTAAGGAACTCCTCGCGTAGGTCCACAGCGCCTCAAAACGAATGAACATCGCGCGCATGTTCCCGAGCCTTTGGTGCGCTCTGACAATATCAGCATCCGCGGCACAAACACCCGTCGCGAGGCTGGATGAAAAACAGCGAGGTTTTCTCGAAACCTACTGCACAGAGTGCCACGGCGCTGAGAAACAAAAAGGCAGGCTGCGCCTCGATGAAATCCCCTTTGTATTGGACTCCGTCGAGATTGCGGACCGCTGGCAGAAGATCCTCAACCAAGTCAACTCCGGTGAAATGCCGCCGGAAGACGCCCGACAGCCCGCCGTGCCGGCTAAGACGGATTTCCTCGAATCCCTTTCCCAAACGATGGTTGCCGCCCGGCGCACACTCTGGGATTCGGGTGGAAAATCCATTGTCCGTCGACTCAACCGGCGCGAGTACGCAAATACCATCCGCGATTTGCTCGGTGTGGAGGTCGACACACGCGAGCTTCCGGCGGACGGAGGTTCTGGCAGCTTCGACACAGTGGGCTCGTCCCTGTTCATGTCCGGCGACCAAGTGGAGCAGTACCTTGCACTCGGCCGCCGCGCCATCGATGACGCCTTCGCTCAGCATGCGGCGAAAGAAAAAACATTGAAGCTCCACACTGAACTGGAACACGTCGCGGACATTCAGCTTCACAACAATGCGAACGTGCTGACGAAAAAGGTGGAGCCCTACCACAAGTGGACCGCCGCCGTGGACGCGGCCGCAGCCTCGGCTGAAAATACGGAGAGGACTGCTGAAATCCGCAACCTTGAGGAGGTGCGCAAAAACCCAAGTCGCTTTTACCGGCACTGGCCGGAGATCAAGGGCGCGCCGACTCCCGTTGATTTCGGGTTCAAGGACGCCGCGGAAGGCGCGAGCTTGAAGGAGCAGTTTGACAGGGAGACCGACAACATCGCCAAATACTTTGAGCTGCCGCACACCGACCGCGGCTCCTACCTTTTTGTATTCATCCTTCGCCCCCAGGAAAGCCTCACCGCACCAAAGGACTGGCCTCCGGGAGAATACATCCTGCGTGTGCGCATGGCCGCCCTCGAAGACACCCCCCGGAGTAGGCATTTCATCGAAGTCGGCCACCCCACACAACCCGGTGCATTCGACATCCTCAGCACGCACCATGTCACAGGCACCATCGCAAA
>JBILLC010000520.1:0-2606 GCA_044376275.1 Chthoniobacteraceae bacterium
AATGCAGCGCTCGGCACGGGCACGGTGACCTTCAGCGGCGGCCGGATTTCGAGTGACAACACGACGGCGCGCACGCTGGCGAACGCGTTTGTGATGAGCGGGACGCTTGGCGTGGGTGAAGCGACCAACAGCGGGGTGCTAACCTTGGGTGGTTCGGTATCGTTTGTTAACAGCACTGCCTTGAATGTTGCGAGCGCGGCCGTGATTAGCGGCAACGTCAGCGGAAGTGCGGAGCTGCTCAAAATTGGGGCGTCGGAATTAACCTTGAGCGGTGTGAACACCTTCACGGGACCAACCTTGGTGGATTTCGGCACTTTGACTCTCGCTGGTGGATCTGCGTTGGTGAACTCGATGGTGGTGACCTTGGGAGCGGCAGGCACTTTGAAACTTGCCGGGGATGAGGAGATCGCATCGCTGGCCGGGGCAGGTTTGGTTAACGTCCAAGGCAACACGCTCACCTTGAGCGGAACGAATTCAACGACGTTGACTGCTGAGTTGATTGGAACGGGTGGCTTGGAGCAGAAGGGGTTGGGAGCGAATCTGCTGCTATCCAGCGCTAATAACGGCTTCAGTGGTGCGGTCATACTCACCGCGGGAACCGTTACGATTGGTCATAATGATGCGTTTGGGATTGGTGGACCTGTGATTTTCCTGGGTGGCACTCTGGCTTACGCCGCAGGAATGGTTACCGATCTCAGTGCGCGAGTCGCGCCGATTGGCTCCGGTGTGACCGCTTACGTGGACACCAATGCGGGATCGACGGTGACGTATGCGACGGGACTGACTGGAAGCGGCGGATTCAATAAGCTGGGTGGCGGCACTCTGGTGTTCACCGGTGACAATTTGTACACTGGAACCACGACAATCACTGCCGGCACTTTGGTGTTGGGCGCCGGCGGCACCAGCGGAAGCGTGGCTGGAGCGATTGTTTTGAATGGCACCTTGGCGGTGGATCGGATTGACAACCTTACGCTGTCCGGTGTTCTTGCCGGAGGAGGACGTGTCGAACAGCGTGGTTCGGGCGGCCTCACATTAACCGCCAACAACAGCTACTCGGGTGGTACCCGCCTCTACAATGGAACGCTGCGGGCGGGCAGTGATACCGCCTTTGGCACTGGCACTTTATCGCTCTTTGCGGGCCGCCTCTCGGTGGACGGTTCAACTGCCCGTAGCCTGACTAACACACTCGAACTGCTCGGGGACGTGACCTTTGGTGACGTCGTTAAGAACGGAACTCTGACTCTATCAGGCAGCGCATCGATGAATGCGAGCCGTGTGCTGACAGTGGATAGCGAAACGGTGCTGTCTGGGCAGATCTCTGGCAGCGGCTTCTCTTTGACCAAGGCTGGGTCCGGCGTGTTGACGCTCAGCGGCGCCAACATTTTTGATGGTGGATTGTTCATCAATGACGGTGTGATTCGGCTTGGAAGCGATACTGGTCTTGGCGCGGGGATCGTGACGATGGGAACGGGCCGCATCAGCAGCGACTCCGCAACAGCGGCCCGGTCGCCGTCGAATAATTTAGTGCTGTTTGGTACGCCTGCGCTCGGAGATGTGAACTACGCCGGCACATTGAACTTCGGTGGAAATGTTTCTCTCACGTCCTCGACTGCGCTGACTGTTGATAGCGCTGTTTTCTTCAATGGCGTTGTCGGAGGTTCCTATGATCTCGTGAAGAACGGTGTCGGCGAGTTGACCCTCGCGGGCGTGAACACTTTTGGCGGCGCGACAGCAGTGGATGGCGGGATGCTGACTTTGAGTGGCGGCAGTGCGCTGGCCAACAGCATGGCAGTGACGGTGAACGCAGGCGGGAGCTTGAAGTTGGCGAGCAGCGAAGAGATCGCGACGCTGGCTGGAGCCGGAGCGGTGATGTTGCAGGGCAATACGCTGACCTTGAACGGGACGGCGGCGACGACCTACAGCGGAGTGATGAGTGGAGCAGGGCTGCTGGTGAAGAACGGGGCTTCGGTGTTTACGGTGACTGGAGCGAATACGTTCAGTGGGGGAGTGAATCTGAGCGCAGGAGCGATCGAGGCCGGGAACGACGCTGCGTTTGGCACGGGGTTGGTGACCTTCAGCGGGGGCCGTATTTCGAGCGACAACACGACGGCGCGGACGCTTGCAAATGCGTTTGATCTGACTGGGGCGCTGACGTTGGGTGATGCAACGAACAGCGGAGTGCTGACGTTGAGCGGGAATGCCGCGCTGAGCGGTGACACGACGTTGACTGTGGCGAGCGCGGCGACGATCAGCGGGATCGTGAGCGGGACGTACAACTTGGTGAAGGCAGGAGACGCGGAGTTGACCTTGAGCGGAGTGAACACCTTTAGCGGCACGACAGCGGTGAATGGCGGGATGCTGACCTTGAGTGGCGGCAGTGCGCTGGCCAACAGCATGGCAGTGACGGTGAACGCGGGCGGGAGCTTGAAGTTGGCGAGCAGCGAAGAGATTGCGACGCTGGCTGGAGCTGGAGCGGTGATGTTGCAGGGCAATACGCTGACCTTGAATGGGACGGCGGCGACGACCTACAGCGGAGTGATGAGTGGAGCAGGGATGCTGGTGAAGAACGGGGCTTCTGTGTTCACGGTGACTGGAGCGAATACGTT
>JBILLC010000496.1:0-2605 GCA_044376275.1 Chthoniobacteraceae bacterium
AGTAGTTGAGTTTCGCGATGGTACGCCGGTTCGGCTTGGCGACATTGCTGAAGTCAGGGAGGGCAATCCCTTGCCAATTGGTGATGCGGTGATCAATGACGGGGACGGAGTACTTCTGATTGTGGAAAAACAACCGTGGGGCAACACACTCGAAGTGACCAAAGGTGTGGAGAGGGCGCTTGATGCACTGCGGCCTGCGCTGCCTGGAATTGAGGTGGACAGCACCATCTTCAGACCTGCGACCTTCATCCAACTTTCGATTGACAACCTCGCCGAGGCCATGTGGCTGGGCTGCGCGCTTGTAGTTGTCGTGCTGGCGGTTTTCCTTGGAAACTGGCGGACCACGTTGATTAGTGCTACAGCTATTCCGCTCTCAATCGGGGCTGCGTTATTGGCTATGTCTTTTCGCGGCGAGACAATTAACACTATGGTGCTTGCGGGTTTGGTGATTGCGCTTGGGGAGGTGGTCGATGATGCCATTATTGACGTAGAGAATATTCTGCGCCGACTGCGACAAAGTGCCGGTAAGTCTCCATTCAATGTAGTGCTGAATGCTTCGCTTGAAGTGCGTAGTGCCGTGGTCTACGCAAGCATGATTATCGTGCTCGTTTTTATTCCAGTGTTCTACCTGCCGGGACTGGCCGGAGCGTTTTTCAGGCCGCTCGCTTTAAGTTACATTATCGCAATCGGAGCCTCTCTATTAGTCGCACTCACAGTTACTCCGGCGCTTTGCTTGATTTTACTCGACCCATCAAAAATTTCAGATCGAGACCCAATAGTCGCGCGAAGTTTGAAAGCGACTTACCTTCGAATGCTTCCATTTTTTGTTCGGCGCCCATGGTTTGCAGCGCTTCTAGTGGCCGTCTCGTTTGCTGCCGCGGCTTTCGTATGGGGCAGTCATTTGAAAGAGGAGTTTTTGCCAAAATTTAAGGAGCGAGACTTTTTGATGCACTGGCTTGAAAAACCCAACACAAGTCTGGAAGCAAGTAAACGCATCACTCTTGCAGCGGCCGCGGATTTAATGAAGGTCGCAGGAGTGCGCAATCATGGAGCGCACATTGGTCGGGCTGAAGCGGCCGACGAGGTCGTTGGCCCGGATTTTACTGAGCTTTGGATCAGCGTAGATCCGGAGGCTGATTACGAGCCAACGCTTCGTAAGATTCAGGCGGTTGTGGATGGTTACCCCGGATTGACTCGTGACCTGCTAACGTTTTTGAGGGAGCGCATAAAGGAGGTGCTTACAGGAGCGAGCGCGAGCGTTGTCGTTCGAATTTTCGGTCCGGATCTCGACACGTTGCGAGATCACTCCTTGCAGGTGAGTGCAGCCATTCGTGAGGTGCCCGGGGTGAGCGCGCTGAAGGTGGAATCGCTGGCATTGGTGCCGCAGATAACGGTGAAGGTGCGAGCGGACCTAGCGGCTGTCCACGGGTTGACCGTGGGAAGGGTGCGTCAGGCTGTTGCCGCGATGGTGGGAGGAAAGAAGGTGGGTGAAGTTTACCGGGAGCAGCGCGTTCATGATGTGGTTGTTTGGAGCCAGCCGGGCGTGCGTGACTCTTTCAGTGCGCTTCGCGATCTTTTGCTTGAGACCTCAAGCGGCGGGCATGTGCGACTATCTGATGTTTCTGAGTTGGCAATTGTGCCGACACCAAATGCGATAAAGCGCGAGAGCGGCTCACGCAGGATTGATGTCACTTGTAATGTTGCGGGACGGGCGCTTAGCGAGGTCGTGAAGGAGATAGAGGAACGCGTGGCGGGTGTTACTTTTGAGCCTGGGCATCACGCGGAAGTACTTGGGGAGTGGGCGGAGCGGCAGTCTGCGCAAAGACGGTTGGGCTGGTTGACTTGCGGTGCCCTGCTTGGTGTGTTCGCGATCTTGCTTTCTGATTTTAACAGTGTCCGGCTAACGTTGCTAGTCGGACTCACGCTTCCATTTGCGCTTATTGGAGGCGTTTTTTCTGTTTGGTGGTTCGGGGCTGGGCTGCTTTCGATCGGGTCGCTCGTGGGGTTTGTTACTGTCTTGGGGATTGCGGCGCGGAACGGAATTCTTCTGCTCAGTCACTTCGAGCATTTGCAAAAAAGCGAGGGTATGGGCTTTGGTTTAGACGCGGTTCTGCGAGGTAGCGAGGAGCGTCTTGTGCCGATTTTGATGACGGCGGGTACGGCGGTGCTTGCGTTGGTACCGCTGATTCTTAAAGGAGATGTGCCTGGAAATGAGATCGAGCGGCCGCTTGCGCTTGTGATCGCCGGGGGACTGGTCACCAGCACAGTCTTGAATCTCTTTTTGTTGCCAGCGCTATATTGGCAGTTCGGGCGCGCTCGTTCCCAAGTGGGGTGCGAGCGGCCTGTTTGACCGAGTGAGCGGATTCTCTGGGGTGCTTTAAGGCTTGGATGATTCAAGGTGTTATTTGTACAAGGGTGTTCATCATGAAAAGCGAGAGGGTACCACCAAACCCTTTGAAAATGAAGTTCGCCACGCGGACAGGCTGGGTCCTGCTGATACCCCTTATGACTCTCCTGACTTGGGTGTCAGAGGCAGCTGAGTTCCCGGTGCCAGAAGCCTATGCGGAGGATGAGCTGCCTCAATACATGCAGGCTGCTGCTGATT